>JAOAHK010000261.1:319-4250 GCA_026415275.1 Anaerolineales bacterium | reverse complement strand
CGTGCGTACCGCTGCAGGTCCGACACCATATTTTTCCATCGCCTCACGGGCAGCTTGCACAACTTTGGGGTGGTTTGCCAAACCCAAATAATTGTTCGAGCAAAAATTTAACACATTTTTGCCATCCACCACCAACCACGCTCCCTGTGGTGAGCTTAGGGTGCGGATGCGATTGTATAGCCCTGATGTTTTGAGATTCTCGATTTCATCCTGAATCCAAGCTAAAGGCGCAATCATTAGAGACCTCCTTATCTTACTCCTTTTCTCTCTTCTTGCGATATCCAAAGCCAATCAATCGCCCAAACACCTCCCCGGATGTTGGAATGTCCTCACGCCGAATCCCTGTCTCCTCTAAAACCCAATCTGCCGCCATCCGCTCTGACTGCCATTTTTCAAACCGTTGCTGAGCATCCAGAAGACTTCTTGTCAAAGTCTCGATCTCTCCCTCCTGAATTTGTTCCCGCCATTCGACCAAAACAGTAAGGATCTCATTGATCAAACGTTCAACGGTTTCTCGATTGGCAAACAGGGTGTGAGATAACTCGGTGGCAGAGATTGACTTACCAACTGGCAACCCCATTTTCCAAAAGTCTTGCGCTGCAAATTTGCGCGCCTCTCGCCAGCCAGGTTGACGGGTGAGAGTATAAACCATCAAAGCTGAGAGCAATTGGGGAATGACTTGCGCTTCGGCAAGCACTCCATCCATTTCAATCATATCCGCAAACAATGGTTGAGCACCTATTCTGCGAATTAATTCCCCCATGAGGTCATAAACTTCGGCTGGTGTACCCTGCGGCGCAGTAACTGCTACTACACCTTGATGGAAATAATCTTGGCGTGAAGCGTTTACTCCTTTGTTTGAGTCTTGAAGATAAGCAGGGTTGATTGCAAGATTCCATCCAACGTAATACCGATTGGGAGGAATAAGCTCACTCATCCACTGCCAAACCTTCTGTTTCGCAGGGCTAAGCTCCACAAGCACCGCGCCTTCCTTCAAGTCTTGAGCAATCTGCTCAATGGTTTCGCGAACCTGATCCAATGGGATTGCCAGAAAAACCACATCTGCGTTTTGTACTGCCTCATAAAGGTTAATGGTGTATCGATCAATTGCCCCGACTTTTTGAGCTTCTTTTGCAATACTGATTTCACGATCGTGGCCGATACGTTGGATGTCTCCTGCTTTTCCCCTCAGAGCTAGTCCTAAAGAACAACCGGTTTTGCCTAATCCAATAATGGTAATTTTCATCAATTTCTCCTTAGCTAGTGTGATCCGCTTGTCTCAATTTTCTCAACCAAACTCCCTCAGGTGAGTCGAAGTTAATTCCATCGGTGTCTTGATGATGCTCCACCAACCAAACGATACGTTCATCAACCCCTTGGTTCCGCAACATCTCTGCACCCCATTGCGGATGGAATTGTCCCACCACTACGGGGCGTTTCCACCACGTTACACCTGAAACGCTTTCCAAATCCTCATTCGTCAACTTTAATTTTATCCCCAACTTTCGCGAAATCCATGCAAAAAGAACTATCCAAACCCTTTCCCACAGCTGCAAGGGATAACAGATTTTCCCAATATCGTGCAGTAAGGCTGCGGTCAACAAAATTGGACTAGTTTCACCTTCCGCCATCAACCTACGACACACTCGGACGGCATGAGCTTGTTCAGAGCGATCCAGACGCTCAAATAATCCGATGAGTTCCGCCGATAGGAATTGTTTTACAAATTGTCTATCCTCTGACCTTGGCTCTGCCCACAAGGCATTCCAAAACTGCCAGACGCGATAACGCCAATTCACAGACTATCCAACTAAGATACGCATTAGGAACCACAAAGGCGGACTGATGATATATCCAATAACCCCTAAAAACACAATTGCCATCAGAATAATTGGACCGTAAGGTCGTATCGCATCTAAAAATTGCACCCACCTTGGAGGAAAGAAATATTCCGCTATCTTTTCACCATCCAATGGAGCAATGGGCAAAAGGTTAAACAGCATCAACAAGAGATTAATTTGAATGAAAACATACAACAATTGCGGAACAGTCGGTAGGATATGACTAGAGCGGGTTTGGATGGCAATGATCGCTTCCTCTAATGAAACCAATCTCATCCGAAAAGGAACTGCAGCCAAGAGCGCCATCAAGAAATTGGATAGAGGTCCGGCAAGCGCTACCAACATCATGGCAGAAGAGGACCTTCGTTGCAAGGCGTAGGGATTGACCGGTACGGGTTTCGCCCAACCAAAACCAGCCACCAGCAAAAGCAATGAACCAATCGGATCGAGGTGAGCAAGAGGATTCAACGTCAGACGGCCATTGATTTTGGGGGTCGGGTCGCCAAAATAATTGGCTGTCCAAGCGTGGGCAAACTCGTGCACAGAAAAAGCTGTCAAAAGGACAAACAAATGGGCAAGAAGAGTTGAGATATCCAAATTCATTAACATAGTGTATTTTCCTTGTGTTAAAGCGATTATACCATTCTCTCTATTCGAAGCAGCACCGAGCCTTTTTATTGCATGGACAATGACTCAACACACCACTTGTCAAAATTCCCCGTGTTATAATCAAAAATGCTTTTGTGAGTCCCTGAAGACTACGACTAGCTTTGCAAAAACATGATGTTACCCGAACTCCAACTCGATGACATTGTGCGCTTACGCAAACCACATCCTTGCGGCAGTTACGAATGGCGAATTGCCCGTTTAGGAGCAGACATCGGCTTAGAATGTCTGGTTTGCGGCCGCCGCGTCTTACTTTCTCGGCGGGAACTTGCGCGTCGTCTCAAGAAAGTGATCCTTTCCCATGATACCTCAGCCAACCACCCCTGAAACAGCCCGCGTTCTTTTTTTGTTTTCTGACACCGGCGGCGGTCATCGCAGCGCTGCGGAAGCCATTATTGAAGCCTTACAGATTCAGTACGGCAATGCCATTCAAACTGAAATGGTGGATATCTTCAAACAATATGCTCCCAAACCATTCGATTTGTTACCTGAGCTATACCCAATTATGGTGCGAGTGCCTCAAGCTTGGGGGTGGGGGTATTATATCAGCAATGATTCGCGCCGTGCAAAGCTCATTGCCGATAGCGCATGGCCGCTGATCCGCCACAATATCCGAAAATTGGTAAAATCGCACCCCTGCGATTTGATCGTTTCCGTTCACCCCATCGCCAATGCCCCGCTTTTACGCGCACTAGGTGAACGCCGACCGCCTTTCATCACGGTTGTCACCGATTTAGTCACCACTCATGCCTTTTGGTACCATCGGCGGGTCGATCTATGTATTGTTCCAACTGAAGAAGCGCGTCAGAGAGCTTTCCTCTGTGGATTGCGCGAGGATCAAGTGATGGTTATTGGACTGCCAGTCGCTCAACGTTTCTGTCAACCTCCTGCGGATAAACGGACAGTGCGGGAAAAATTAGGCTGGCCGCAAGATCGCCCGATTATTCTGCTCGTCGGCGGAGGCGAAGGGATGGGACCGATGGAGCGAGTTGCTCTTAACATCGACCGTTTTCATTTGCCTCTGTGTTTGGTCGTTGTCTGTGGACGCAATCAAAAACTAAAACTATCCCTTGAAGCTCGCAAATGGAATCAATTGGTTAAAATCTATGGTTTTGTGCGTGAGATGCCCGATTTTATGCAAGCAGCGGATATTTTGGTCACCAAGGCTGGACCGGGCACGATTACTGAAGCTATTAACGCTGGTTTACCGATGCTGCTTTATTCTCGCCTGCCGGGTCAAGAAGACGGAAATGTTTCTTACGTTGTCTCACGCGGTGCAGGGTTTTGGACGCCTACGGATGAAAGCCTCACCCAAGCCTTGCACACTTGGCTCGAAAACCCCCAGAGCTACCAAGATGCTGTTCAAGCCTGTAAACGAATTGCGCGGCCCACCGCAGCAATGGATATTGCCCGCATTATCTTTG
>JAOAHK010000261.1:0-309 GCA_026415275.1 Anaerolineales bacterium | reverse complement strand
TGAGAAATTGCCCTCGAAACCTGTAGTAAATCCTTCTCTCTCAGCATGAGCACCCTCTACCTCGTGGCGACTCCCATCGGGAATTTATCCGATATTACCCTGCGTGCCATAGAAATCCTCAAATCGGTAACACTCATTGCAGCCGAGGACACACGAATCACCCAAAAACTGCTCAATCATTACCAAATCCACAATCGGGTGATCAGCCTGTACGAACACAACGAAACGCGGCGGATACCCCTTCTGCTAGAGGCACTAGCGCAAGGAGATGTGGCTCTGGTTTCTGATAACGGCACTCCTGCGCTTAAC
>JAOAHK010000260.1 GCA_026415275.1 Anaerolineales bacterium | reverse complement strand
AAGGCGCTCTGCAAGGTTGGGCTCGGTATCTCACGCGGCTGATTGCATTGGAAGTGGGATTGGTTCCTGCTTCGATCCATGATTTATATATGGCACGCGGGAAAGGTGAAGTGCCTCCATCGTTCACTGTTCCAGCAATGAATCTTCGGGCACTGTCCTTCGATGCTGCTAAGGCGGTATTTCGAACTGCGCTTTCTATGAATGCCGGTGCATTTATCTTTGAAATTGCACGGTCTGAAATTGGCTATACGGATCAACGTCCTTCCGAGTACGCAACCAGCGTCTTAGCTGCAGGCATCGCAGAAGGATATGAGGGCCCGGTGTTTATCCAAGGTGATCATTTCCAAATTTCAGCAAAGAAATATGGCGCGGATCCAGAGAAAGAATATAGTGCTGTTGAAAGCCTGATCAAAGAGGCAATCAGCGCAGGTTTTTATAACATTGATGTCGATACCTCTACTTTGGTGGATATTAGCAAATCTGACTTGGTTGAGCAACAATTGCTCAATACTAAACTTTCAGCTAGCCTGACAAAATACATTCGCTCATTAGAACCGCAAGGTGTGACCATATCAATAGGGGGTGAGATTGGAGAAGTGGGTGGCAAGAACTCTACCGAAGAGGAATTGCGTGTGTATATGGATGAATACAATAAAGAATTGCGTTCTTTGGGAGATTATGTTGGAATCAGTAAGATCAGCATCCAAACTGGCACAACACACGGTGGAGTAGTCTTGCCCGATGGAACAATTGCTCAGGTCAGTGTTGACTTCGACACCCTCAAGCGCTTGAGCCAAGTGGCTCGACTGGAATATGGTTTAGCGGGTGCTGTACAACACGGTGCTTCGACTTTACCCGAAGATGCCTTTGGTAAGTTTGTGGAAAACGAAGCTTGTGAAGTACATTTAGCAACTAATTTCCAGAATATGCTCTTTGAACGTTTGCCTGAAGATTTACGCAAGGAAATGTATGCCTATCTCGATGCAAACTATGCTAATGAGCGCAAAGAAGGGATGACGGATGAGCAGTTTTATTATAAAACACGTAAGAATGTGATCGGCCCATTCAAGGCGCAGACATGGAATCTGCCGGCTTCATTCAAGGAAGAGATTGGCAATGCATGGCAAGCTCAATTCACCAAACTTTTCCGCTTACTAGGGGTTGGAGACACGCGCAAATATGTAGAGCAAACCATCAAAGCTCCAAAAGTTCAACCTAGCATCAAAGATTATTTGGGCGATTGGGTAACGGATGAGGATATTCGTGATTTAGCCGACTAGCACCCGGCATTCTATTGCTTCAACAATTCTCCCCCCATTCCTATTCTGCCAGGGATGGGGGCTATTTTATGTGGATTTGCATTGGAACGAAATGGTCAGTTATCCGTAAACGATTTTAGGATAACCAAAATATCAAAATGTGGAGGTTGTAATGAGAAAAGAACATAAGAGAATTCCTTGGTTTTTGTTTCCGTTTTGGTTTATATGGAGATTTATCACTGGAATCATGGAATTTACCGGACGAGTGACTGCCATCGTCCTTGGATTTGCATTGATGGTTGCTGGCATCCTAGTTAGCGCAACCATCGTAGGACTGTTCATTGGCTTGCCAATGGTCATGATAGGGATTTTACTCGTCTTAAGAAGTCTCTTTTAGTCTTTTTTGGCTTCTTCAAATTGAGCTAAGAATTCATTGATTTTTTCGACCTTTTCCAGTGAAAGCGGTTTCTGTTTGGCTTCTTTGCGTAAGAATTCCTTGAGTTTATCTAATTGAATGGCTGGAGCGGGTGGGTTCTCAGAAGGATCAATTTCGATTGTTATCTTTGGGTTGATGAAGACCAATGCACCTCTGACGGGGATAGTGGTTTCCTCATCGAAAATTGGTTTCAAGAATTTTTGGATCTTTTCGATCTCATAAGGCAATTCAAGGTCAGGGCGTCCGAGACTCTCCTTACCAAAAAAGCGTAGAAAGGCGCTACCTCCGTGATGCCAGCGACCTTTTTGAAATGTGATTTTTCCAGTCAGATGGTAGGGAAAGAGAACCCAGACGCCAGCTGGCCCGCTCAACAAATGATATGTGGGGGCATAGTAATGGCAAAGCGTGTATTTTTGATCTAAGCCTTTGAGGGCTTGATTAATCAATTCATCCGTGCTTGGATTTCTTCCCCAGCGATTGGTAAAAAACATCCCGATTTGCGCAAAGAGGAACCCGAAAAGGAGAGCTAATAGAGAATAAGTTACTTGATTGGGAAAGCGAAGCGAAATCACGAGACCGCTGATGAGAATTGCCATTCCAACCAATGTAGATATAATGGCGATGCGGCGATTTCTCTTCTTCTTTTTTTCGTTCGTAATAATTTTCATTTTACATTCCCTTATTATTGTTAATCTTCGGAGATGGTTGCCGGCAGGGCGGATAAACGTTCGGAGATTGTAGTTTGTAATTCCTGCAGCAACCCAGCTTCCACAGCTTGACGAGCAACACGGATAGCGTTGAGGAGGGCAAAATCATCTGATCGCCCATGCCCGATGAAGACCAGTCCATTGACGCCTAATAACGGTGCGGCGCCTACTTCACCTGGATCCATGATCTTTTTAACGGAGGCGAAGGCAGGTTTTGCCAGCAAAGCACCGATTTTTGTCCGAGTCGAATTGAGCATCTCAGAGCGGATGATGTCGGTCAAGAATTTTGCGACAGCTTCGCTCGACTTGAGGAGGATGTTCCCCGTAAATCCATCCGTAACGACCACATCCGCCTCGCCATTGAATAGCTCTTTAGGTTCTACGTTACCAATAAAGTTTGGTATCAATTCTTTCAGGAGCGGATAGGTATCCTTAACGAGTTGGTTTCCCTTACCCGCTTCTTCGCCGTTGGATAAAAGAGCAACCCGTGGTGGGGACTTGTGAAGGACTTTTTCAGCGTATACTGCGCCCATGAGGGCAAATTGGATTAAGTATTCTGGTTTGCAGTCGGCATTGGCACCGATATCTAACACGATACAATAACCGTTGCGAACTGGGAATTGAGCAGTAAGGGCGGGGCGGCGTACCCCCCGAATCCTTCTTAATTGGAATAAAGCGGTTGCCATTGCACCCCCAGTGTTTCCAGCAGTAACAAAAACATCTGCATCGCCGCGACGGATCAATTCCATCCCAACAGCCATTGATGTATCCGTCTTACGGCGAGCATTTTCGGCTGGTTTATCTGTCATTTCTAAGACTTGAGAAGCATGGACGATGTGCAAACGCTCGGATGGCCGATGTGACGACAATTTGTTTCTTAGTAGTTCTTCGGGACCAACCAAAATGATCTCATCTGTGAAGATTTGGCTGGCTTTTACTGCGGCGCTAATTTCAGGATCGGGATGACGGTCGCTTCCCATTGCATCAAGAACAATACGCATGGTTGACTCCTGTTGACAGATCAGGGGGAATTAGGTAGAGATGAGCCGGCTGGTGAGAGTTATCGAGCATTTGGAAGATCAGTTTAAGCGATTCCGGTCAATAGATTTAGATTTCTTGACAGCAGACAATAGCGGATTATAATACAAAACAACTGCGCTGGTGCTGGAATTGGCAGACAGGCATGGTTGAGGGCCATGTGCCGCAAGGCGTGTGGGTTCAACTCCCACCCAGCGCACTAAAACAGCACATAGCTTGCAAAATTGGGCAACTATGTGCCGTTTTGTGCCTATAGAGGGGAGTATGAAAAAGAAAAGCAGCACATGGTTAACCTTAAAAAAAGCAATTGAGGGATTCCATCTTGAGTGCAATGCGCGTGGACTCTCGCAGCATACAATCAAGAATTACATGCTTACCCTCAACCGTTTTTGCGAAAAAATGGGGGATGTGAAAATCACTGAGATTCAGGTTAGTGATATCGTTGATTTTCTAAACGTTTATTCTCATTTGAGGAATAAATCATTACTTAACATGTACGTTGCCTTATCATCATTTTGGTCTTGGCTAGTACGCCAAAGCTATGTGCAGGAAAATCTTCTACGCAGGATACCCAGACCAAAGGCACAAATTGTAGCGATTCAACCTTTCACAGAATTGGAAATCAGAGCCATGCTTAGTTCGCTGGGCAGAAATGAGGACCGCAACCGGGCAATTATATTGCTCCTGCTCGATACGGGCATAAGAGCATCTGAGTTGATCAACCTCAAGCGGGGCGATATTGATTTACAGAATCGCACTATCAAGGTTCTTGGCAAAGGGAATAAAGAGCGTATTGTGCCTTTTTCGCCACGCACGGCGACTGCATTGTTTAGAGT
>JAOAHK010000259.1 GCA_026415275.1 Anaerolineales bacterium | reverse complement strand
GTAATCAGGTTGTGACTGTTAGATGCTCGATAAGATTGATCGAAAAAGATTGGCTCGATGGATTTTCCCCGGAGAATTCGCTTGAGTATCATCCAATATGGAAAAATTTTTCTAGAGGATTTTGATGTTATCATAGAAAAAAACTCTATTCATAGGTCATTATAAAGCAACTTCTTAATCCAAAGCCAATTTTATGAGTTTATCTTTATCTGTAATTCTCTGCACAAAAGATCGTCCCGATGATCTTGAACAATGTATTGTATCGATCATCAGGGGAAAAAGGTTACCGAATGAAATTATGATCATCGATGATGGCAATTTAGACCCGAGTTTGATTCAAAAAACGCTTCAGAATTCCAATATTCAATTTCACTATCGTCAAAAAAGCCCTCCAAATGTGAATATTTCACGCAATCTAGCCGTTTCAATAGCTAATGGTGATATTCTTAGTTTTCTTGACGATGATGTTATCCTTGATCCAAATTATTATTTAGTCGTAATGCAGGCTTTTGAAGAGGATAAAGAACAGAGGATTGCAGGCATAACAGGTGCAATTAAAATGAATACTCATCCGTTGAAACGAGTATTCTTGAGATTATTTGGATTAGAAAGCAATCAACCGGGAAGAGTTCAATCGTGCGGTGCAGTGACTTTAGTAAGAGCAGGAGAAATCCACCAGCCCATCAAAGTCGATTGGCTATCTGGATGTAATATGAATTTTCGGCGTTGGGTATTTGATCTATACCATTTCGATGAACAAGACTCAGGCTATATCTGGGGAGATGACCGAGATTTCACTTATCCGATTGGACAAAAATATCTTCTCGTTGCGCTACCAAATGCCATTTTGGTTCATAAAAAGTCACCTGTAAGTCGCTCCTCCGCAAAAAACCTGGGTCGAATGGAAATTTTTCATTTGGGTCGCTTTTTTGTTAAAAATTTACCTCAACGCCCAAAGAATTGGTCTGCTCTTGGGTGGGCATTTTGGGGGATTATCTTGAAAAACACCCTTAGCATCCTAAATCCATCCAAAAGTGTGACAAGTATTCAGCAGCTATTCGGTAATTTTATTGGATTATTTCAGTTTTTTTCTTTCATCAGAGAGAGAAATGAAAAATGCTCCAAGTATTGATTGGCTCATCACCCAACTGAAGGTTGTTGGGGGAGCAGAGCGATTTGTTTATTGGCTTGCTTGTGAACTTTTTAGAAGAGGATGGGATCTTCGGGTTATAACCATCGTGGATGACGACAACCTTTCCAACCACTTGAGACATCAAGGGATTCCAGTTCTCTCCCTGAGGGTGAAATCTAAAGCCGATTTTCAAGTTTGGAGGAAACTAGAGCAAATTTGGAGGGAAAAAAAGCCCGATATTCTGCACACTCATCTATATCATGCCGGGATACTCGGCCGTTTAGTTGGCAAGAAAGTCGGCATCCCAATCGTTTTATGCCATCAAGGGGGGCCCGAAAACAACCGGCCATTTTATCGGACAATCATCGATTTTTGCACTAGCCCATTTACCACTCGCTATGTAGTCCCTTGTAAAGCAGTCGGTTCAATCCTGCACCGACGCGAAAGGATTCCTTTGAGGAAAATTGATTATATCCCCAATGCAATTTCCGTTCCTTTGGAAGAGCTATATTCAAACAGGGTTAGCCGGGGGGAGAAGTTTGTGACTCCAGTGAGATTGGTTTCGGTTGGGAGATTGGTTTTTGAGAAGGCTCAGTGGGTTATGGTTGAAGCTGTTAATATATTGGCTATGCGAAATCTATCAACATCGCTTCAAATTATTGGCGCAGGCGACCTAGAATCCGATATAAGTTCCCTCATTAGGCGCCTAAACCTCGCTGGCTCTGTCTGCCTTCTTGGATACAGCGAGAACCCTTTCGACTGGATCAAAAAATCAGATATATTTCTCTTGACTTCTCTATGGGAGAGTCTTTCTCTCGCCCTCATGGAAGCCATGGCATTTGGATTACCCGTGATTGCCACTGCGACAGGCGGGACACCTGAATTGATCACCCATCTTGAAACTGGTTACTTAATTCCACCTAACTCCCCTATGGCACTCGCAGATGCTATAGAATATTTGATTAATCATCCCGAAGTCGCGCGCCAAATGGGAGAAAAAGCCCAAAAACACATCTTAGACAATTACACCATACCCAAAATTGCCGATCAACTCGAAAATTACTACCTAAACCTACTTGAAGAAAAAAGTTCAGGATGACCATTCGAAGACCAATAAAAGTTTTGCACTTAATTACACGCCTGATTGTCGGTGGTGCTCAAGAGAATACTGTCTACACCGCTCGCCTCTTAAATCCCAATCTATTTGACGTGGATGTGATCTGTGGCCCCCAAACAGGCAGCGAAGGCAGTTTAATCGAGGAAGCTATCCAAAGTGGTGTAAAATTATCCATCCTACCCGAATTGGTCAGGGAGCTGAATCCGGTCAAAGACCTGATCGCTTTTGGGAAACTGTATTTCTTGCTACGAAAACATGGGTATTCGATCGTTCATACCCACTCCTCTAAAGCAGGCATCCTCGGACGAATGGCGGCAAAAATTGCGGGAATTCCAATCATTATTCATACGATACACGGCTGGAGCTTCCACAACTACATGCCCAAGTGGCGTAAGAACTTGTTCATTACGCTTGAAAAAATATCCGCCAAATTTACTGATAAGCTGATTGTCGTTACCCAAAAAGATATTACCAAAGGATTGAAACACGGGATCGGAAAACCAAATCAATATCTCCTTATTCGTAGCGCAATTCCGCTCGATGAGTTTCTCGACAGTCCACCTGATCCTTCTCCGATCCGGGAAGAATTGGGGATTCCGAGCGAGGCACCCGTCATTGGTACAATAGGGAGATTGTCTCCCCAAAAGAATCCCTTTGATTGGTTAGAAATCGCCGCTCTAATCGCTTCTCAAAAACCAGAATGTTATTTTCTCCTTGTTGGCGATGGTCCATTGCGAAATCAGGTTAAGAAGCAGCTCGACGACCTGCACCTTCAAAACCGTATCATTCTCACCGGTTTACGTCGTGATGTTCCTCGGCTGCTCTCTGCCATGGATGTATTTTTACTAACCTCGCTATGGGAAGGATTGCCACGGGTCATTCCCCAAGCTATGTGCCGAGAAGTTCCCATCGTTGCCTACGCTTCAGATGGCGTCGCTGAAGTGATTGAGCACGCAAAAACTGGATTGACTTGTCCACCGGGGGAGATTAATTTAGCCGCTCAATACTGCCTCCGTCTTTTAGACTCGGAAGAACTCAGAGCTAATATCGTTAAGGAAGCAAAAAAAATCGCAACAGAGCAGTTTGACCTGCGTATAATGATTCAACAGCTTGAAATGTTATACCTTGATCGCCTAGGAGAAACCACCAATGGCTAATTTAATTCGGCGACCGAAAATTGGCTTGGCATTAGGCGGCGGCGGGGCACGTGGATTGGCTCACATTGGCGTCCTCGAAGTCTTTGAACGTGAGGGCATCCCCATCGATGTCATGGCTGGCACCAGCATGGGAGGTATTATTACTGCTCTCTATGCCTGCGGGTTTTCACCGGAGCGGATGCAAGAAATTGCCCTGGAGCTCGCCGACCTGCGCAACCTATTGCGCTTCCTCGATCTTACCCCACCTGAACGGGGCATCATCCGCACTGACCGCATCCGCTCTTATCTTGCAGAGTTAGTTGGGAAAGATCGCTGTATCGAAGATTTACCGATGCCAATCGCCCTGACCTGTGTTGATTTATACTCCAAAAAAACCGTTTACCTCACAAAAGGCAACCTCGTTGAGGCCTGCATGGCGACTTCTGCTGTTCCAGGTTTATTTCCACCTGTGCCATTCAATAACTTTCTTCTGGTTGACGGCGGCGTGTTAGACAACGTTCCTGCTCAAGCCCTGCGCAATCTTGGTGCAGAGTATTTGGTCGCAGTGGATGTAAATCATTTACTCAGTGAACACAGCCAATGGTCAGATTTGCCCAAAGATGCAACCATCCGTAAATTCTTACCTGCATTCGCCTTGGATTTTTATCAGGCGGAAATTATCATGATCTCCACCCTAACCAATATCAACCTAAGGAAAGCAAAAACCAATCTTGTCATTCACCCACCCGTCCCATCGGATGTCAACATCTTCTTTGGTTTCACCCATGCCTTGGATACCATTCAACACGGTGTTCATGCTGCAGAACAAGTTATTGGTAAAATCAAAGAAGAAATTAAACCTAAATTGCGGTTATTTGGGTAAAATAAACCCTGAAACCTATTTTGTGTTCGAG
>JAOAHK010000258.1 GCA_026415275.1 Anaerolineales bacterium | reverse complement strand
AAACAAGCCGGCCTCACAACCGTACCTGTCATCCAACGCCAAGTAGATGATCGCACCCGCCTAGAATTAGCCCTTGTTGAGAATCTACAACGTGAAGACCTTGATCCCCTTGAAGCTGCTGAAGCATACCAGGTTCTCATTGAACAGTTCCAGCTTTCCCATGAGCAAATTGCAGAGCGGGTTGGCAAGAGCCGAGTGGCAATTACCAATACCCTACGCTTATTGAAACTCCCGGAGACAGTCAAAGAAGCTCTGCGCAATAAACGTATTAGCGAAGGGCATGCCCGCGCAATTCTAGCTTTACCCACACCCCAAGCCCAAATCGCTCTGCTCCAAACCGTTCTTCAAAATGATCTTAATGTCCGCCAAACTGAAGAATTGGTGCGCAAGTATCTTGGAAAGAAACCACAAACCAGTCAACGGAAGGAGCGTCCTCCTGAAATCAGCACACTAGAAACCCAGCTACGCCAGGCACTTGGCACCAAGGTCACCATCTCGCTGCGCAAAAAGGGTGGCGGAATAATTACCATCCACTACTATTCTGAAGAGGAATTGGATAATCTGCTCAAACGTATGCTGTCTGATGGGTAACCACGCATCGCCAAAACAACTGACTCTACTCTATAATGCTAATCTCATTACACTCGATGAAGGCCAACCCAGAGCAACTGCTTGTGTTATTTTAGGAGAACACATCCTCGAAGTTGGGCAAGATCAAGAGTTACTCGATAAATATCGCTCCACTCCATTCAAAACCGAATGCATTGACATAAATGGCAAGACAATCCTGCCTGGCTTGATCGATGCCCATTTGCATTTGCAACAGTTCAGTTTGAGTATCCAAAAGGTAAACTGCGAAACAGCCACAATGGAGGAATGTATTCAAAGAGTGGCAGAGCGGGCAAAAAAGACTCAGCCTGGTGAATGGGTCTTGGGTCATGGTTGGAATCAGAACAATTGGCAAGAAGGCTATGGCAATGCAACTCTCTTAGATCAAGTAGCACCGCTTAATCCTGTTTTTCTAACCGCAAAATCTTTACATGCTGCTTGGGTGAACAGCCTTGCCTTAGAGAGAGCAGGCATTGATAAGGACACCCCTAACCCCACAGGGGGTATCATTCAACGCCATTCCGATGGAAAACCAACTGGTATTCTCTTTGAGAACGCAATGCAATTGGTTTCACAGGTCATCCCTCAACCAACCGTTGCCCAACTTAAACAAGCCATCTTGGAAGCTCAAGAAACCTTGCTTCAATTAGGCATAACTTGCATTCATGACTTCGACGGGCAAGAGTGTTTTTCAGCCCTTCAGGAACTCCATTGTGAAGGTCTGCTAAAATTGCGCGTAGTTAAGAATCTACCTGCAGAATTGATGGATGAAGTGATAGGCTTAGGATTGCGCAGCGGCTTTGGTAATGACTACTTGCGCTTGGGTAGCCTTAAGTTTTTTGCTGATGGCGCCTTGGGACCGCGCACTGCTGCCATGTTTGAACCCTATCTTGGTGAACCCGAAAATCGGGGCACATTGCTTTTGGACTCAGAAACGCTGACCGAACAGGGCAAAATAGCGATTCGGAACGGGTGGTCTTTGGCTGTTCATGCCATTGGAGACCGCGCCAATCACGAAGTTCTCAAAGCTTTCCAAAACCTCCGGCGCATAGAACAAGAGAGGATTTCACCCCAATATCCCCCCTTACGCCACCGCATAGAACATGTCCAAGTGTTGCATCCCCAAGATCTTGATCGTTTGGCACGCCTAAAATTGATTGCTTCTATGCAGCCAATCCATGCGACCTCCGACATGGAAATGGCAGAGCGATATTGGGGTAAAGATCGCAATCGATACGCTTATGCATGGCGAACTCAAATCAATCGGGGAACAGTTTTAGCCTTTGGTTCAGATGCGCCTGTTGAATATCCAAATCCTTTCTGGGGATTGCATGCTGCAATCACCCGCCAAAGGGCGGATGGCACCCCAGCGCTTGAAGGGTGGATTCCTGAAGAAAAGCTCTCGCTGCTTGATGCTCTGCACGCATATACCGTTGGCGCAGCTTTTGCAAGTGTCATGGAGAACCGGACCGGAAAAATCAAACCTACTTATTACGCTGACTTGATCGTTTTAGATCAAGATCCCTTTCACATCCCCCCTGAACAACTCAAAGACCTTTCCCCGGCAATGACAATGGTCGGGGGACAGTGGAGATACCTCGAAAAAAGTGGGTGAATTAGAAGTCTTTCCCTATCTCGGGGTATTCTAAACAAACGATCCTTCGCAGAAACTGACCGGTATAGGAATTAGGATTGGCGCATATCTCCTCCGGTGTTCCCACGGCGACAACTTCGCCGCCGCGATCGCCACCCTCCGGGCCTAAATCGATGATATAATCGGCGACTTTGATGATATCCAAATTGTGTTCGATAATCAGCACCGTGTTTCCCCCTTCGACCAACCGCTGCAATACTTCGATCAGCTTATGCACATCGGCGGCATGTAGCCCAACCGATGGCTCATCCAAAACGTAGAGCGTGCGTCCGGTTGAGCGTTTGGAAAGCTCTTTGGCTAATTTCACCCGTTGGGCTTCGCCTCCAGAGAGGGTTGGTGCTGGCTGACCAATACGGATATACCCCAAGCCGACATCTTGCAAGGTCTTTAGTCGGTTGATCATGTTAGGGAAGGCTGAAAAGACTTCCATCGCTTTATCCACGGTCAGATCGAGAACATCGGCGATATTGTAGTCTTTGAAGCGCACCTGCAAGGTCTCCCGGTTGAAGCGTGCTCCGTGACAGACATCGCATGGTACATAGACATCGGGCAGGAATTGCATCTCGATGCGCAGTTGCCCCTGCCCCTGGCAAGCTTCACAGCGTCCGCCATGCACGTTGAAAGAAAATCGGCCCGGTTTATAGCCGCGCATTTTGCTCTCTGGCAATTCGGCGAAGAGAGCACGGATCAGGTCGAACAAGCCGGTATAAGTACCGGGATTCGAACGCGGTGTGCGCCCGATGGGTGACTGATCGATGTTGATCACTTTGTCGATATGCTCTAACCCCTCGATGCGATCATACGCGCCGGGCTGGGTATGTGTGCGATAGAGATATTGAGCCAGCGCTTTATAGAGAATCTCAATCATCAGGGTCGATTTCCCAGAACCGGAGACTCCAGTGATGCACACCAACCGCCCTAGCGGGATTTCGACATCAATGTTCTTTAGATTGTTTTCCCGCGCCCCGATAATGCGCAAGACTTTACCATTCCCATTGCGTCGCACACTTGGAATGGGCACTTGTAAACGGCGCGAAAGATAAGCTCCGGTCAGGGAATGAGGACTACTGAGGATATCCTCGACTGTGCCTTGGGCAACGATTTCGCCGCCGTTCTCCCCTGCGCCCGGACCTAAATCCACAATCCAATCCGCCGAACGGATCGTTTCCTCATCATGTTCTACCACCAACACCGTGTTTCCCAGATCGCGCAATCCCTCCAAGGTGCGCAACAGACGAGCATTATCCCGCGGATGCAAGCCAATCGAGGGTTCATCCAAGACATACAACACGCCCATCAAGCGCGAACCGATCTGGGTTGCCAGGCGGATGCGTTGCGCTTCACCCCCCGAAAGTGAAGCGGCAGTGCGCTTGAGAGTCAGATAATCTAAACCAACATCGACCAAAAAACCTAGGCGGGCTTTGATTTCCTTCAAGATTCGTTCGGCAATCATTTTTTGACGCTGTGAAAGAGGAGACTCCTCTCCGCTCAAACGCTCCACCCATTGTAAGGTGCGCTGGACAGGCCATTCCGTGACTTGGATGATGTTGTAACCGTCAACAGTCACTGCCAGTGCCTCCTCGCGCAGCCGTTGACCGTTGCAGCGTGGGCAAACCACTTCGCTCATCACTTCAGCGATCTTCTCGCGAATATATTCTGAACTGGTTTCCTGATAGCGCCGATGAAGGTTGTTGATCACTCCTTCAAAAGGTGCGCGGAAGGTAGCCTCGCGCCCTTCGCGGTTATAGCGCATGGTGACTTCTCTTCCACCAGTTCCATACAAGATAATATCCAATTTTTCGGGCGGCAAGCTTCTGACCGGAGCGTTTAGATCAATATGATACTCGCGGGCTACCGCCTGCAAGGCTTGCCAGTAGTAACCTCCCTCTTCACGCGGACCGTGCCACTCTGAGATGATAATCGCCCCTTCGTTGAGCGATAATTCTTTATTCGGGATCAATAAATCGGGATTGATGACCAATTTACCACCCAATCCCTGACATTCCGGACAGGCCCCGTGTGGAGTGTTAAAGGCTGTCTCTTATACA
>JAOAHK010000257.1 GCA_026415275.1 Anaerolineales bacterium | reverse complement strand
CGGAGATGTGTATAAGAGACAGTCCCCAACCCGTGCGTCTCTCGCCAAAGCCTGCACAGCAATGCAGCCCATTTTGCCTGCTCCACCAACGACAACGATCTTCATCATTGCCTCCTTAGTTAGAACGGAATATCTGAATCGGTAATTGTGAAGTTACTTTAGCTTCCCCTGTTGTTTTAGTTCTCGAACCGTATCATTGAGTGCGTTCAACGTCTCTTGCACATCCTCTTCGCTGAGCGCGGCGCAGAGGAACCATGGTTCACGTCCATCGATATCGGGCAGTACGCCGCGTTGCGCTAAGCCGCGTACTAATTGGGTATATAAGGACGAATTTCCCTTCAGGTAATCGCGAAAGTTCTGTGGGGGTTGAGCGCTGCCCAGAAAGATGCCAAACATAGCAGGCAAGCCAGTCAGGGCGTGATCGATGTCGTGATCAGAGAGAATTTCATCAATCCCCTTCATTAGGGCTTGCCCCCGTTGTTGGATAATTTCGTAAATGGGTTCTTTTTCAAAAAGGTCTAAAGTAGTAATGGAGGCAGCAACGGCAACCGTGTTACCGTTGTACGTGCCCGATTGGGAAACTTGGCCAGGGACGATGGTCATCATTACTTCCCGCTTGCCGCCGATGGCAGCGATGGGGAAGCCATTGCCTAAGGCTTTGGCATAGGTTACTATGTCCGCTTTCAAGTCAAAGTACTCTTGTGCTCCACCTTTGGCAATGCGGAAGCCGGTTTTTACTTCATCAAAGACGAGAACGATACCATACTCATCGCACAAGCGGCGCAGGGTGGGCAGAAACTCTTTTTGCGGCAAAATGCCGCCCACATTGCCCATCACCGGTTCGACAAAGACTGCGGCGATTTCTCCCCAACGGGCGCGGAGGGTCTTTTCCAACAACTCAAAATCGTTGAACGGGATGATGATGACCGTCTCAGCAATCTGAGTCGGCATCCCCGAAGTCATCGGTGCCGGGATCGGACTGCGCGGCGAACCAAGCATGTTCAGGCTTGCCGAAGCTGTGCTATACATGAAATAGTCCGCCGAGCCGTGATAATGTCCTTCAAACTTGACATATTTCTCCCGCCCGGTATAGGCGCGAGCGATGCGCAAGGCTTGCATGGTCGCTTCGGTGCCGCTGTTGGCAAGGCGCACCATCTCAACCCCCGTCAGGCGAATGATGCGCTCGGCAAGCTCCACCTCAGCAGTGGTTGTCCAGGCAAACAGTGTTCCGTCTTCAATCGCCTGTGCTACGGCTTGGTTGACCCGCTCATCGGCATGGCCAATAATAATCGGCCCAAATCCGAGGCGGTAATCGATATAGCGTTTGCCATCCATGTCCCAGAGATGGGCACCTTTCGCTCGTTGAACAACGAGCGTATCCTGGTCGCCCCAATAGCGGAAGTTAGAGCTGATGCCATAGGGCATCACTTGACATGCGCGCTGAAACCAGCTTTTGGTTCGTTCTCCTTGTAAACCCATCGTACTCTCCTTATATTAGAGAAGGATATTTGATTCCAGATTTGAAACAGGAATATCTTGAAAATCATCCAGCGGCACCAAGATTCCCTGCTCCACTTTCCAACTGACGCTCACGGCGTCGCCAACGCGAAACTCAGAGGCGGAGAAATTCGCAGCCTGAATTTGGGCAAAGAGTCGCCTCTCCGCTGTTTGGACCACCAAGTTATAAGCCGTACCGAGATAGGCAATTTCGAGGATCTGCCCTGACAGCCAATTGCGATCGTTCGCAGGCTGCGGGGAAGATAAAGCAGTGATGCCTATTCTTTCGGGACGGATCACAACCGCCGCTTTGGCACCTTTTGAAAGACCGTTTCTCTCCACCTCTGTTGCAGACACATGGAAGGTAGATTCCTTACATTCGAGTAGCCATTCTGAGTCCATGTACGTCAATTGCCCAGCAAAGACGTTCGCTTCGCCGATAAATTGGGCAACGTAAAGGTTTGTTGGAGTATTGTATAACTCTTCTGGCGTCCCAATTTGCAGCACCTTGCCGTCTTTCATCACAGCGGCGCGGTCTGCCATCGTTAGCGCTTCTTCTTGATCGTGGGTCACAAAAACAAAGGCAATGCCTACTTCGTTCTGAAGGCGTTTTAACTCAAGGCGCATCTCAACGCGCAATTTACGATCTAAGGCGGCCAGGGGCTCATCTAAGAGCAGAACGCGCGGCTGCTTTACGATTGCTCGTGCCAAGGCGACACGTTGTTTTTGTCCACCCGATAGGTTACCCGGCTTCCGCTTAGCTAGCTCGGGCAGACCGATCAACTCTAAGGCATTTTTGACGCGTCGGTCGATCTCTGCGGCAGGCAGTCCTTCTTGGCGCAATCCATAAGCAATATTGTCATAAACAGTCATGTGGGGGAACAGTGCATACGATTGAAACATCATGTTCACGGGACGTTTCCACGGGCGCACCGGGGTTAAGTCTCTGCCATCCAGCAGGATTGCACCCGAGTCGGGAATTTCAAACCCAGCTAACATGCGCAGCAGCGTTGTTTTTCCGCAGCCGCTAGGACCTAACAGAGCAAAAAACTCCCCTTCCCCAATCGAAAGGGATACGTGATCAGCAGCTACGGTAGTGCCAAATCGTTTGGTGACGTTTTCAATCCGAATCAGTTCTTTCCAACCATTCATTTAGAAAAAACCCTCCGTACCGCCAAAACGCTGGGCGATCAAGATGAGCAATGCGCTCACACTCAGGACAATGGCTGCTAAAGCGTTGACATCCGGCGTCACCCCAAAGCGCACCATTGAGTAGATCAAGATTGGCAAGGTTGGCTGTGCAGGTCCCGCTGTAAAGAAAGCGATCACAAATTCATCCAAGGAAATCGTAAAAGCTAACAGAGAGCCAGCGATAATCCCTGGCAAGATCAGGGGTAATGTAATCTTGAAAAAGGTTTTTACTGGTGGTGCTCCCAGATCCAGTGATGCCTCTTCGAGTGCATTATCGAAATAACTCAGCCGGGTGCGCACAATAGCTGCCACAAAAGCAATGTTGAATACGATATGGGAGATGGTGATCGTAAGCAAACTGAGCGGCAGTTCGATAAAGGTAAAGAACGATAACAAAGCGATTGCCAGCACAATATCGGGAATGATCATGGGCAAGAAGACGAAGGCATCCAGCACTAGGTTGCGCGCAATGCGCTCTAATCCCATCGCTAAAAGCGTACCAAAGACTGCGGAGACCAATGTTGCCCCACTGGCGACTAACAAAGAATTGAGAGCCGCGTTGAGCAACTCCTTATTCTGGAGCAGTTCCTGATACCAGCGCAGCGAAAAACCACCCCAGGCTGTCGGCAGCCCCGAACGATTGAAGGAAAGGATGATCAACATCAGGATTGGAGCGTAGAGAAAAATGTAAACAAGACTAGAATGGAGGCGGAGCCAGGTTCGGGTGCGCATAAGAACCTCTTATCCCTGTTCGGTGCGGCGAGTCACCCAGGCTTGAAAGAGCAATAAAACCAAGACGATTGCCATCACCCCAAAAGCCATCGCCGATCCATACGGCCAGTCGCGTGCCTTCAAAAACTGGTTGTTGATCATGTTACCGATCATAAAGCGCTGCCCACCACCTAGCAATTCTGGCACAAAAAAATTGCCCAAACTTGGAACGAAGACGAAGATCGCTCCAGTCACAACGCCGCGCAATGTCAGGGGAAGCGTGACTTGGAAAAATGTCCTCAGCGGCGTTGCCCCTAAGTCAAACGATGCTTCCCTTAATTCGGGGTTGAGGCGCTCAATTGCTGAGTACAATGGTAGCACCATAAAGGGTAAGTAGCCATACAAGAGGCCGATCAGTATCGCTGTATCATTGTAGAGAAACGAGATCGGCTCACGGCTCAAACCCATCGAAATTAACAGGCGGCTCAACACACCTTCGCGGTTGAGCAGCACAATCCAAGCGTAGGTGCGGATCAAATAGCTTGTCCAAAAAGGTAGGATAACCAATACCAACAGGGTGTTCTTCCAGCGTGAGGATTGGTTCGCAATGAAGTAAGCCGTTGGATAGCCTAGGAGCAGAGCAATGACAGTGACCGTTGCGGCTAGGCGGAGTGAATTGAGGAAGACGCGCAGTACGGTCGGGTTGAATAGCTTGATGTAATTTGCCAAGGTAGGTTCATAGAGGATCTGTCCAAAGGCACCGCGCTGAAAAAAGCTATAGGCAAAGATCAACAGCAAGGGCAACACGAGAAAGATTGTTAACCACGTGAGGGCAGGCCCTAACAGAACCAGTGGCGATACCATCCTTTTCATGCTCTTTGCTCCGCAATGGATGGCTTCAGTAGGACAACTCGGATGAGTTGTCC
>JAOAHK010000256.1 GCA_026415275.1 Anaerolineales bacterium | reverse complement strand
GAAAGATAAATGGACCTTGCAACGATCTTGGGATTGGTTTTAGCCATGGTGATTGTTACGGTGGTGATGATCCTAGACGGTGGGTCGCCAGCCGAGTTGTTTGCCCACCCACAGGCTATTTTGCTGACCGTTGGTGGCGCTTTTGTAGCTACTTTGATCTCCTATCCCATGAAGGCTTTGGGAGCAATTCCCATGTGGTTTAAGAATGCCGTCATGGGGGGACATAAAAGCAATCCGAGTGAGGCGATTGAATTGCTTGCTAAGATGGCGGATAAAGCCCGCCGGGAAGGTTTGTTGGCATTGGAGGATGAAGCCAAGAAGATCAAGGACGAATTCTTGCGCAAAGGAGTTCAAATGGTGGTCGATGGCGTAGACCCGTCGCAGGTGCGCGCCATTATGGAAATTGAGATCCATCACATGCAGGAGCGTCATGCACAAGGGATCAATTTCTTCAGTGCGGCAGGCGGTTATGGGCCAACCATGGGAATTATTGGTACCGTTATGGGGCTGATCTCGGTGCTTCAAAAATTGGATGACCCCGGTTCTTTGGGAAAGTCAATTGCAGCCGCCTTCTTGGCAACCTTGTGGGGCATTCTCTCCGCCAATGTTTTTTGGCTGCCAATCAGCGGCAAACTGCGTCACAACAGCGAGGAGGAAGTTGCGTACCGTCACATGATTCTGGAAGGCATCTTATCCTTGCAAGCTGGTGAGAATCCGCGCATTGTTAGAGAAAAACTCAGTGCCTTCCTGCCGCCCAAAGAGCGCGCTGGAGAAGGGCAAAAGGGCAAGGGCAAAGCTCCAGCGGGAGTCCAACAAGCCGCGGAGGCTGAAGCATGAGCGCGCATGGTGGTGGCGGTTCAGATCGGTGGTTGGTGAGCTATGCCGACTTCATCACCCTCTTGATGGTGTTGTTTGTCGTGCTGTACTCGATGAGCCAGTTGGATATTATTCGTTATAAGCAGTTAGCTGAAAGTTTGAGCGTGGCATTTGGTGGTGGCCCGTCCCGCATCGTCGATCCAGGCATTGACCGCTCTGGGGGTGTGGATGAAAACAAAGAATCCGCTCCGATTGTCATTCCCGGCATCCCCAAAGCGCCGGTTACGAACACCGAAGTGGCTGGGCGATTGACCCAAATGCTTGCTTCAGCCGATCTGGGCGGGGTGGTCAGCGTGCAAAACAACATCGAAGGTGTGCTCATTTCCCTCAGCGAGCAATTGATCTTCGAACCTGGTACTGCTAACTTAAATCCTGATGCTTATCCAGTGCTAAACACAATCATCGAGATGGTCAAAGGGATTGAAAACGAAATTCGCATCATCGGGCACACCGACGATACACCCCCAACTGACCCACGTTATCGCAACAATTGGGAATTATCCCTAGCGCGTGCCTTGGTTATTGGTGAATATCTTGCAAAAGGTGGGATTGATCCGAAACGGATCTTGGTCGCAGGGCGAGGGGATACCCAACCAATCTTCCCGAATGACACCCCTCAACATCGAGCACTGAACAGCCGCGCCGAGATTATTGTCGTGTATTCTGTTAGTCAAGATGTCATCAACTTAAACCTCAATATTGCTCCAGAGCAACCTTAAAGGAGAAGAGATATGAAAAATATCCTTGGGCTCTTACCGAAAATTTTGCTAGGTGTGGCATTATTTATCCTTGTGGTCACCAACCTGGCGATTGCCTATATTTTCTTTGCGCCGGATACCCTGCCCAAGCCTTTTTATCCTCTCTATGCCATGCCAGAACAAGTGGTAGCAACGGCCGAAAGTGAGAATGAACACGGGGAAGGAGAACATGTTGACTTATCGAATCTGCCGCCTGGTCAAGGTTTGATGGTGGATACGGGCAGCAAAATCGTTAATTTGGTTGATCCCACCGGGCGCAAATATTTACGGGTTGGTGTGGTTTTGGAATTTGCTCCAAAAGACCCCGAATATTTTGAAATGCCAGAAGAAGAGAAACAAGCTTATATTACTACCTTTAACCAAGAGATGGAAAGCCGTTTACCTGTGATTAACGACATTCTGATCACTCTATTTGCCAGCCAGACCTTTGACAAAGTCTATACCGCTGAAGGCAAAGAACATTTGCGGCAACAGATCAAAGAGCTGATCAATCAGCAACTGCCAGAATACCATGTTATCTATGTCTATTTCACCGAATTTGTTGTGCAGTAAGTTTTTATAGGACCACTTTGCACGCTTAGGTGTTGAAAGATGTTATCGCAAGCAGAAATTGACGCCTTACTTGCTGGAGCGATCGAAATCGAACAATCTGCTTCGGAGGGCAGTGTTAACCTTGCCGAATTGATGGAACAACAGACAGGCAAAGCAGAAAAAGCCGTCTCTGAAAAGCAGGTGCGTCCCTATAACTTTTGGTCTCCCGATCATTTCTCTAAAGACCAGATGCGCGCCGTGGAGTTGGTGCACGAAGATTTAGCGGAGAGACTGACCAGCTCATTGCCCACCTTTGTACGCAGCAACATGCGCCCGCGCGTAGTGCACACCGAACAAGGCCGCTTCCATGACTTTCTCAAAGATCTTCCTGCTGGATCGCTGTTTCACATGATCACCCTTGCCCCATTGCCTGGACAAATGGTGATGACCATCAGCCCAGAGATCAGTTACACGATCCTCGAACAACGGCTGGGTGGACAGAGCTCGCGCGGCGGAAAAGTGCGTGTCTTAACTGAGATTGATCAATTCCTTTTGCGTGCGTTAATTGAACACATGTTGAATGACATCAAAGCAGCATGGAGCAAGGTGGTCGCCATTGAACCGAGCCTTGAAGACAGCACAACCAATCAGCATTGGGTGCAAATGGTAATGGGCAATGAACGAGTGATGTTGGTCGCTTTTGAACTGAACTTAAACAATGTCAGCGGCTTGATGAATATATACATCCCCTTCCCAATGCTCAAACCAATCGCAAATATCCTAAAACCACATATCTGGTTTACGGGTCGCAAGGAAAAACAAATTGATCCCGATGCCCGCCGCAAAAACATCGAGAATCTGAATGTGGTGCGCCTGACAACCCGCGTTTTTCTTGGCAACGCTAAACGCACCTTTGGCGAACTGATGAAGCTAAAAGTGGGGGATGTGATCCAATTGGATACTTCGATTAACCAAGACGTGGTGATTCAAATTTCAAACAAAAAATGTTTTTTAGGAAAAATTGGCAAATCGGGCAAATATTACGCTGTCCAAATTACCGAAAAAATCCTCAATAATGGCGATTATTAATTAGCGATGAAGAGGTGAACGATGAGCGATGAAACCTTAGAAATCGAGATGGAACAAGAAAGTGTCCCCAGCAGCGGGTCTCTTCAACAAGAAGAAGCCCTACCCCAGGCAGTGATGCGTGCTCCCCAACCCGCGCCTACCCCAAGACCAAGTGAAGCAGCCTCTTTGGATATGCTCATGGATGTCATCTTGCAATTGACGGTGGAACTGGGGAGGACAGAGCTCACTGTCCGTCAAGTTCTCGACTTACAGAAAGGCTCGGTAGTAGAGTTAGATCGCATTGCTGGCGATGCTGTGGATGTGTTTGTCAACGATCATATGATCGCCAAAGGCGAGGTGGTGGTCGTGGATGACAAGTTTGGCGTGCGCATCACAGAGTTGATTTCGCCGATGCGAGAGAGCGTTGAGGCTGCCTTATGATCACCAACGAAGCTGTGTCTACATCCGCCTTGCTCTTAAATGTCTTTGTAAAGTTAGGCCTAGTCCTGTTGTTGATCTACAGCGGAGCGATAGTTTTGCGCCGCCGGCAGAACAGCGGACATCCACTGCGCCGCAAGCAAATTCAAGTTCTGGAGACAACCCATCTTTCTCCGCATCGCGCCTTACACTTGGTCAGAGTTGGCGATCAGACCTACTTGATCGGTGCAACCGATCAAAACATCCAGTTGCTCAGCCAAATTGAAGCTGCTGATTCTCTCGTGGCAGAGAAAGAAGAAACGCCTCATTCGTTGGCGCTGCCTGATTTTGCAACGTTATTTCTGCAAAGCTTGCACAAACTAAAAGTTAAGCCATGAACACAACCTTTCACCTAAGATCTAAAACCTTTCTAATCCTGTTGATTAGTTTCGCCCTCATGTCAATATTCTTGACAGGGTGTTCTGCCGAGTCGCAGTGGTCTGCACCAGGATTAACCCTGACCGTAGAGCCCGCAGGGCAACCCAAACAGGTTAGTTCTGGTGTGCAATTGCTCATACTAATCACCATTTTGTCGCTTGCTCCATCTCTGCTGGTGATGACCACTTCCTTTGCGCGCATTATCATTGTTCTATCCTTGCTGCGCAATGCGATCGGTACACCTCAAATTCCACCCAACCAAGTTCTGGTCGGCTTAGCTT
>JAOAHK010000255.1 GCA_026415275.1 Anaerolineales bacterium | reverse complement strand
CGGAAGGGGATTCGGACGGTCAATTGCATCAAAAACATCTTGAGAAATTTTGAGTCTTAATGCCCTTGCGGGCGGAAGGGGATTCGGACTTACAATTCTGCCAACACAGCCATCATATACTATATCGTCTTAATGCCCTTGCGGGCGGAAGGGGATTCGGACGGAAACTTTTGCCCGCGTACTTGATGACTTTGACGCGTCTTAATGCCCTTGCGGGCGGAAGGGGATTCGGACGCAACCATATTTGTCTTTCTTTAGCGTTCCCATAGCACGTCTTAATGCCCTTGCGGGCGGAAGGGGATTCGGACCCCGATTGTTCTAAATTTCACAAGCCCCACTTTACCCCCTTCTTGCGCCTTCTCGGCGCTTTTTGCGCCCCACTTTGCCCCTCTTTTCGGGCTGCTAGGCGCCAGTTTTCTCCCACTTGTTAAGGTGCTGCCTCTTTTTGCGTACCCCCTCCCGTTTTTGCCCATTTTGCGCCTTTTTTCAAGGGGGGGTGCGCAAAACCGATTTACAGAGCGCATTATAACCCATTTTGCGCATTTGGCAAGGGAATCGCATGATAAAGTTGGCTTCGGAGTTTACAGCATCAAAAAACACCGAAAGCAGGCACAGCCGCCACAGCGCACCAGGTGGCAGCGAGGTCAGCATTGCGCCGTTTGTTCTGCACGCTGGAGTGCCGGCTGAAGCTGCTTGTGCTAGAGGCAATCCCACTCTGGCATGGTTAAGCCCTCCAACCGCACGGCAAAAGAATGACCGCCTATGGAGGGCACAGGTCGCTCTCCACCATGGGATATCCATTCACCGCTTCTTGCCCCTGCGCGATAAGATTACAAATTCACAGAATAGCCCAAGCCGGGCACTTCCGTGGCGATCAACCAGCCATCTTGCAAAGTAAAACCGGCTTGGCTGGGGTCGTTGCTCAACACCAAGTGCCCGTCCAGATCGCCATACTGGACATTCGGGCTGGCAAGGGCTAAGCTCAACCCCGCGGCGATCAGCAAAGCAGGCTCAATCAGGCAACTGACCATGGTGGATAACCGCGCCGCCCGGGCGATGGCATCCACTTGATATGCGGCGCGAAGGCCGCCGCAAGTTGCGAGTTTGACCGTCAGCCCGTGGGCGGCGTGTTGCGAGGCAACTTGCAAAGCCGATGCAGCGCCACAGGCGCTCTGGTCGGCGAGGATGCGCACCGGGCTGAGTTGAGTGACCTCGCGCAAAGTCTGCAAATCGTCAGCCGCAGTGGGCTGTTCAAGGAATTCCAGCAGGCCCTCTAAGGCGCGCGCCACCTCCAGCGCATCTTGGGCGGAATAACCGCCGTCGGCATCGAGACGCAGGGTGAACTCGGGACAAGCGCGGTGGATCGCTTGAATGCGCTGCACATCCAACGCTGGGTCAACGCCGCCCTTCACCTTAAAGATGCGAAAACCCCGTTCGGCAAACTGTTTGGCAAGCTCAACACTCTCTTCCACCGTGGCAACCGGGATGGTGATGGAAGTCTGAATGCGGTTGCGATATCCGCCTAACAAGCGATAGAGAGGCAAATCCGCCGCTAAGCCCAACAGATCGTGAAAAGCCAAATCAAAGGCACACAGCGCCGGCGGACAGTTGGCGCACAGCGGCGCAAGCTCAGCCAGCGCGTTTTCAATGTTTAGCGGGTGCAAATCGACGGCTTTGACAGCACACTCCCGACAGACGTGGAGCACCTGAGCGGGCTGAAAGCCGTTCAAGTTTGGGTGAGCAATCGTACAACCCCAAGCGCTCTGTCCTTGGCGGGTTTCCAAACGAACAAAAATTGCGGTGACGGCGTGAATGAGCGGCAAATGCGCAAATTGCAACGGCTGATGTAAGGTTAATTCAACCGGCACAACTTCAGCGTGTGTGATCTGCATAACCACCTCCCCAAGCTGAAGAGATTGGTTGAATGCACAACCCTTTTTGGTTTTTCGGTCGGCAAGGTTGTAAAATGGGATGAAAAGAGCCAGACAGACAGCCGCGTCTGGCTCTCTTCGGTACAATTACATTTCGAGGGCTTTGTAGCCGGGTCCCTCTTGGAAATAACGGTAGTTCTCTTTGATGTCGGGGGTCAAATCCACGGTCTCGCCCTTTTCGAGTTGGCGGACGGTGTCGAGAACGACTTTCTCACCGTGATGATTCGTGCCTTCATAATGACCGGTGAAACCGACTTTGTTCTGATATTCTCCTCCTTTGGCGACATAGGCGGAAGGAACTTCATCCTCGGGGAAAATCGCTTCATAAGGACATTCGGGGACGCAGGCGCCGCAGTCAATGCAGGTATCGGGATCGATGTAGTACCATGGCCACTCTTCGATGGGCTTGCCTGGCACAATGCACTCGACCGGGCAGACTTCCACGCAACCGGCATCCCGCAGACACAAACTGGTAATAATGTGGGTCATGGGAAATTCCTCCTATTAGATGAGAATCAAACCGATGAAACGTGAGTAGGCTCGATGTGTATTTTACTCCAATTTTCTATTTAAGAATCCAAATCCTATCACAATTAAATTATGACAAATATCATAGTGATTGTTTAGATAAAATTCATGCAATTAGGAAGTATTGAAGTCCCTCTCCGTTCAGGTAGAAGAGGGACTTCGTTAGGAGGGAGGACAGAACCCACACACAGAGGGAAGTTGCGATTTAAGGCATCTTTTATTTGGCGTTGCGGAAGTTCTCTTCGACCTGCGTCCAGTTAACGATCTGCCAGAACGCTTTGACGTAATCCGCACGGCGATTCTGATAATTCAAGTAATAGGCGTGTTCCCAAACATCCAACCCCAAGATCGGAGTATGACCTTGCATGTAGGGGCTATCTTGATTAGGGAGCGAATAGCCCTGCAATTTGCCCTCGCCATCCAGCACCAGCCACCCCCAGCCAGAGCCAAAATGAGCGACAGAGACCGAGCTAAACTTTTCGACAAAGGCATCAAATGAACCAAAGGCGCTCTCAAGTTCCTTTGCCAAAGCGCCAGAGGGTTCCTTAGCGCCGCCGGGGGCAATCACTTTCCAAAACAGGGTGTGATTGGCATGACCACCGCCGTGATTGCGCACTGCGGTGCGAATGCTCTCCGGCACGCTCTGAATATTGCGCAGGATGTCTTCAATGGGTTTTTCAAAGAATTCGGGGGCGCTCTCAAGGGCTTTGTTTAAGTTGGTGACGTATGCACCGTGATGTTTATCGTGATGGATTTCCATGGTGCGGGCATCGATCACGGGTTCGAGAGCGTTGAACGCGTAGCCAAGGTCGGGAAGAACGAATTGGTTTGCCATCATCTGTTCCTTTCTTTGCTCGTTAGGTTTTCCCACCCGCAAAGGGTGTCGATTAATCGGATTATTAAGATAATTATACTATATATTGTCCAAGATGCAAGGCGATTTGGATAAGAAAAATGTTAACGATTGGTCACCTTGACAGTTTGAACTCCGATCAGTATCATGGGATGTGTCCAGCAGCCATCCGCAGCCGGCAAGCGAGCGTGCAAGGTTTCAGGGCGGGCAACGATCCTGCGGAAAGGTAAACTAAAGTGAAGGAGGTCCAGCATGATTTACAAAATTTTGGATCGGCTCGATCGGCGTTTCCCCTTGCCCAGAGCAAATGCGCATTGTGACATCCCCTGCGGCATCTACGATCCGATCATGGCTCAAATTGCTGCGCTCACCGTCGTGCGCATGATCGATCTGATGAAAGATCTCGAAGGCCGCGAGGCAGTCTCCAAGTTAGATTACCACAACAGCATGTCACGCTATATCGCCATCAAAGAAGAGCACGCCGAAAAAGCCAAACAAGAAATTCGCATCATTTGGGGGGACTATTTCAAGAGTCACCACATCGAAAAATACCCCCACTTGCACGAGATCGTGCATAAAATCATGGCGCTTGGCTCCAAAGTGCGCCAAAGTGCAGACCGCCAAGCGGCAGAACAGTTTGTCGAAGCGATCAACGAGTTCGCCCAAATCTTTTGGGAGACCAAAGGCATTGCCACCAGGCGCGCCAAAGCTCCCTATGCCCCGAGTCTGGAATTGGTCTACCCCGTTTTAGAATGATCCACCTTTTACGCGTGCGCGGTCAAAGTCTCAGCCCAAGGATTGAAGATGGGGATTTTGTGCTGGCGGTGAAGCTCCCCATCTTCTTTCCCATTCGGGTAGGGGACATGATAGTCTTTCGCAAGGCGCCTTATGGGGTCTTGATCAAGCAAGTCGAACGCCTTGACGAAGAAAGGCGCACCTTTTGGGTGCGAGGGAGTCATCCCGAAAGCGTAGATAGTCGTGCATTTGGGGCGGTTCAGGCAGGTGAGATTATCGGCAAAGTGATGGCTCATTTTTCAAAATCTTGAACAAAGCATCCTC
>JAOAHK010000254.1 GCA_026415275.1 Anaerolineales bacterium | reverse complement strand
TATGTGGGCTGATCGGGTCGCCATCCTGCCGGTAATCGTGATCGGTGTTTGGGCAGTGCTCCTAACCGTGGTAGATTTATCTATTCCCTCCCATCGTAAAGGGGTCACGGCTGCGCTGGCTGCCTTGGGACTAGTGGTCGGGCTGATGACGAGCATCTTCAACGTGGGTAATCCTCAAACCGCTTATTTCGGAATGGCGGTTGCTGATGGTTTTTCGTCTTTTCTCAATGTGCTCTTCCTGCTGAGCGGTTTATTAGGAATTGCGGTAGCGTATGGTTACCTGCATCGCCAAAACATCGCTCATAGCGAGTATTACCCATTGCTGCTCTTCTCCATCAGCGGCATGATGCTCATGGGCATGGCGGCAGACCTAATCATGGTCTTTATTGCGCTCGAATTGCTCTCCATCCCGCTCTATGTGATGGCTGGCTTTCACCGCGACCGCTTAGACTCCGAAGAGGCAGCCTTAAAATACTTCCTGCTGGGCGCGTTTGCTGGCGGTTTCGTGGTCTATGGCATCGCTCTCGCCTACGGGGCGACGGGTTCAACACGCATCGCCGCTATCCTCAGCGCCGTGCAGAGCGGCAGTGCCTCGCCGATCTTATTGACCATCGGTGCAGCGTTGATCTTGGTGGGGCTGGGTTTCAAGGTGGCGGCGGTGCCCTTCCACATGTGGACGCCGGATGTCTATCAGGGCGCGCCTTCCTCGGTGACCGCTTTCATGGCAGTCGGCGCCAAAGCGGCTGGCTTTGCTGCGTTATTGCGCGTCTTTCTCCTAGCATTCCCTACTCTATCGGACAAACTCGTTCCCCTTTTATGGGCATTATCTGCCTTGACGATGGTTGTGGGGAACGTGGTTGCTATCGCCCAGAGCAACATCAAACGCCTGCTCGCTTATTCTAGCATTGCCCATGCCGGCTATATTCTGATGGCAACGGTAACTTTGGGACAAAGTCGCGTGATGTCCGATGCTGCCGCCGCTGCCCTGTTTTATCTTTTTGCTTATCTGCTAACCAATTTCGGGGCATGGGCAATCGTGATCACCCTCGAGGGACAGGAGGGCAAAGGACTGGATGTGCAAGATTATGCCGGCCTGGGCAAAAAGCACCCAGCGCTGGCTGCCGCCATGACTGTGTTCATGCTCTCCCTGATCGGCGTTCCACCGACAGTGGGATTTTTGGGCAAGTTCTATCTTTTCCGCGCCGTGTTAGAAGGCGGCTTTGTCGGCTTGGCGGTAATTGGCGTGCTGACCTCGCTGGTCTCGGCATACTACTACCTGCGGGTTGTGATTGTGATGTACATGCAGGAGGGGGAACCGGTAGTGAACCGCGATGTCCTTTTGCGTTGGACGGCAGGTTTGACTGCGGTTGCCGTCGTCCTCCTAAGCTTATTCGCGACACCCTTGTTCCAGTGGGCAAGCCAAGCCACGCTGTACGCTGTCAAGTAAAAACTAGCTAAAGAATGAGATCAGCGGTTGAACATTAGATCGTTCGGCCGCTTTGTTTTTAGTGAAACCAAACACAAATCATCTCGGTTGCCTCTCCCTGATCAAGCATTATTAATTGGTTGTCTTCAACCATACTCTGATGTACAATTTTTAAGATGAGCCTAAGTATTGGAATTGTTGGCTTGCCGAATGTTGGGAAGAGCAGTCTTTTTAATGCCTTATGCAAGGAACAACACGCGCAAGTCGCCAGCTATCCTTTCTGCACCATCCAACCTAACCGAGCTATCGTTCCTATCCCTGACCCGCGTCTAGATACCCTTTTTGATATGCTCAAGGTTATGCGCAAGGTGCCAGCCACAATTGAATTTGTGGATATCGCTGGCTTGGTAAAGGGTGCCAGCCACGGTGAAGGATTGGGCAATCAGTTCCTCGCCAACATTCGTGATACGCACGCGATCCTTCACGTGGTGCGCTGCTTTGAAGACCCCAACGTTTCCCACGTCGCGGCCGAGATCAATCCCCGCGCCGACATTGAGATCGTCCAACTCGAACTAACCCTAGCTGATTTGCAATTGGTCGAGCGCAAAATTGATCGATTGAGCGGTGCATTGAAAGGCGATAAAAAACTGTTGCCAATGATGGAACTTACCCAAGCCCTCAAGCAACACCTTGCCGAAGGGAAACCAGCCAGCACTTTCCCCCAACGCGAGAGCGAGTTGTTCCATATCCTCAACCACGAGCTTCGTTTACTAACTGCCAAGCCGCTGATCTTTGTTGCGAATGTCGATGAAGATAGCCTGACCAAAGGTTCACTCTACTTAAGTCAGGTGCAGGATGTAGGTAGAGAACAGGGGATCGAAGTTATCTCCATCTGTGCCAAGCTGGAGCAGGACCTAGCGGGTTTGAGCGAGGAAGAGCGCAAGGAGTATCTGGAACTAGCCGGAGTGGATCAGAGCGGCTTGGAGCAAGTCATCCGCAAAAGCTATCAATTGCTAGGCTTGATCAGCTTTTTCACTATGAACGAAGAAGAAGTGCGCCAGTGGACAATCCCACGCGGTTGGACCGCGCCCAAGGCCGCCGGCGTAATCCACACCGACTTTGAGCGGGGTTTTATCCGCGCCGAGGTTATCCCCTATGAAACCTTTGTCACCCACGGCAGCAGCGCTGCGGTGCGTGCAGCAGGTTTGATGCGCATTGAGGGCAAAGAGTACGTTGTTCAAGACGGCGATATCCTTTATATTCGCTTCAATGTTTAATGGTAGATAGCTTCAAATTTTTGCCCCGCCTCATGGCCGCCTTTTATCGAAATCAGCAACCGCTGGTTGAGGGAGACATTCCCTGGACACCGCTCCCAAAACCACTTAACGAATGCCGCCTCAGCCTGATCACAACGGCCGGCTTATACCGCACAGACCTTCAGCCTCCATTTGACACCGAGCGCGAGCTATCTGAGCCAACCTGGGGCGATCCCTCCTTCCGCCCCATTCCAACCAATAGTCTACTCGAATTGATCGGGGTCAGTCATTTGCATGTCAATCCTCAACCTATTTTGCAAGACCTGAATGTTGTCTTCCCCCTCCTACGAATGCAGGAACTGGTTGCGGAAGGTATAATTGGGAGCTTTGCAACGCAAGCCTTTTCCCTGATGGGCTATCAGGGATTTCCGCCCAACCCTCGCACCTGGCTGGAGCGTTCGGCACCACAAATTGCCGCTGATCTGAGAGCCGAGTCGGTCGATGCCCTCATTCTCACGCCAGTTTGACCAGATTGCGCTATCAATGCGCCCGTGCTGGCGCGCTATTTTGAGGCGCAAGGTTTTGCGACTGTGTTGATCACCAACATGCCCTATTGGGCTGAAAAAATCGGTGTGCCCCGAACCTATGCGGTGGAGCACCCCTTCGGACAACCTATAGGGAAACCAAATGACCATCAAAGACAGCGCCAGGTTTTGCTCCATGCTCTTTCAATGCTCTTGCGCGCCGAGGAGCCAGGTGAAATTTGGCAAGATGAAACCCCTTGGGATGAACCTTTGGAAGAAGCTATTCGGAAGTGGCAGCCTCTGCAACCTTCCCCCATTCTTCGCCATTTACAGCCGCGTATTCGCGACCTGATCCGCCACAAAGGGCAGTTCAGGGTGTAGGGGCTAAAGTCGCCTGCGTGACTTTACCTCCAATGCATCACTCCGCGTGCCTAACCATTGCTCACGATTGAGGCGCATCCAAACCTGCCCAGACGCAACCCGCCATGATCAGCACGACGAGAAGGATCGGGATAAGAATTACCGGGTCGAACATTCTTCTACCTCACTCAAAAACACGAACACTCATTTTGTATTAATCTTAACCCCACTATAGCAAAAAAAGTTCCCCGAATCAATAACAATTTTGTAAGATTAGGATGAAAATGCCTACAGTTTAGCCCCTCTCAATGCCCGTTCAAAAACTTCTCGAAGGTCGAGTGCATCCGCCAAATTATGCAGGTAATCCCAATCAAGGATGTCCGCGGAAACTTTCATCACACCTAAAATATCACGCCATTGGGGTTCCGAGACCTCCCCACTTACAGGATACCGACCGAGCGCAGCAAGGATTGTATCCTCGGGGCTGGCAAACCATGACCCAAGCGATGTCTCCAGGTCGATCGTTTGCCACCGGGCGCGTTCGAATTGTGATCGGAGATAGGGACGATAAGGCAGAATAAAAACATCCATAAGTAGGGCTTCACGATGGAGGATATCAAGACCTGTCTTATGACAAATAGCGTCACGGATACTATCCTCATACACATAAAACTCATCCTGAAGGGCAGACACAAAAGGCTCAACATGTTCCAATTGCATAGCAGTAACAATATCCACATCTTGAGTGGTACGCACGAGGCCATATAAGGTGCTGCAAGTGAACCTCCGATTAAATAAGGCACACTGAGTCCTGT
>JAOAHK010000253.1 GCA_026415275.1 Anaerolineales bacterium | reverse complement strand
AGATATGCATGAGTGAAACTGCCACGTTATTGCCATCACCAACAAAGGCTACTTGGACTCCCTTGAGTGTGCCAAATTTTTCATAGAGGGTAAGGGCATCTGCCATTGCCTGACAGGGATGATTGTAATCACTGAGACCATTGAGCACTGGGACGCTTGCCCATTTTGCCAATTCGAGGACATGTTCATGTTCAAAGACGCGTGCCATGATCGCATCTACATAGCCAGATAAGACCCGAGCTACATCGCTGATAGCTTCGCGTTTGCCTAATCCGATCTCGGCAGGGGAAAGATAAAGGGCATCCCCTCCCAGATGCCGCATAGCCATATCGAAAGAGACGCGAGTGCGCAAGCTGGGCTTTTGAAAAATCATCCCGAGCACTTTACCCCTAAGGAGAGGGGGATTACCGCCCGATTTCCATTGGGTTTTGAGCTTTACAGCCAAATCGAGCATCTCTTGCAATTCTTCTGATGAATAATCGAGAACGTCCAGGAAATGTTTCATCTTTTCACTCCGTTGGTATAGTAATTTGCAAGACGCGCATAAGAGTTGTCTTATAAAAAATTCAACGTGATTTCAGCTTGAAAAGCGATGCTTTTTCTGACTACCCTCGAGCGCACAGATTATGCTTTTTGAAAGTATAACACAAGGCAATTGATAATCAGAATATTGGCGATAGAGGGTTAGTCCAACGGTGGTGGATTTTGCTGACCAGAAGGAGTGTGGGGATGAAGCCAGTGAAACCAAGAGCTTTTTGCAGGTTGGCGTTGAAGGGGTTTTTCAATGCTGATCAAGAGAATCGAGGAGCTAATTAAGATGAGTCCGATCCATTGCAAGCCGTTCAAGGTTTCTTGTAGCCAAACTCTCGCAAACACTAAGGTAACAAGTAATTCCGTCACACCTAGAAGGGCGGTTTGGAACCCCCCAATTCTCTTGACACCGAAGAATAGGGTCAAACGCGACAAGAATGTCACCAGTGCTAATGCCAAAACTGGGATCAGGGAAACTAGATGTGGTAGTGGGAAAACACCTGCCAATTGGATGGGATTTACGATAAATCCAAATGGAGCAACAATCAGAGACATAAATAACAGGGTGTAAAATGTGACCGTTGGAGCGGGCATTTCAAACAACACCCGCTGGTTGATGGGAAGATGCAATCCATAACAAGCGGCGGCAATGAGCATAAAAATCGCGCCTTTCAGATGGAGAGGTGTGTGAAATCCGAGTATCAAGAAACCAATCCCCAAAATGATAAAGGTCAGCCTAAGTATGGATACGATGGACGGTTGATAGCGATCCATGATCATCCAAATTGTGACAAAGATCGGATAGGTTAAGAAAATCAGTTGCCCCACATTGGCATTAATTTGGGATAAAGCTTGGTAATAAAAAAGTGAACCGCCACCGTTTATGATGCCAGCGAGCGCGCAGCCTAATAGACCAGCGGGGTATATGTAAAAACTTTTCCGATTGATGATTAGCAAAGTAACTGCCATCAGGAAAGTTGCTAAAACGGTTCGCAGGGTTACCACGGCAAAGGGAGCCACTCCGTATTGTATTGCCAATTTGCCTAATACCGGTGTAAAGCCAAGGAGCGTAGCCGAAGCAACTGCCGAAAGGACCCCGCTGAGGTTGAGTGCCGAAGGTTGAACCACTGAACGAACAGCTGTTTTTTCTAACATGGCAGTCGCTAAACATACAAACTAGTTGATCGCTTCGAAGATCTCATCGGATAAATCGTCACTCATGAATTTGCCTTTGTGCATTAGCGCTTTAACTTTCCCTCTCAGCAAAACTTGTTCATCTTTGGTCAATTCTTTGGCGGTGACGACAATAACTGGTATGGATGCAAGATTAGGGTGCTCTTGAAGTTTATTAAGGACGGCAAATCCATCCATTTCAGGCATCATTAAGTCAAGGATAATTAAGTCTGGTGGATCCTCTTTGATCATTTGGATACCTGCCATCCCGCTTTCCGCCTCACGGATATGGAAGTCACCTTGAGATTGAAGGATGCGCCGCAATAGGCGGCGGGCATCTTCTACGTCATCGATGATGATAATTTTCTGCACTTTTTCTGGTGTAAGATTGCTTAATGCCCCGTATAAACCTTCTTGGGGTTTGGTGTCGATGTCCTGACGAGAGGCAACGATGTCAGTTGACCATCCATCACCGAGTATAAGGTTTTCAACAGGCATGGTATGCCCAGTGCAATTGACGACAACAATCTCGTTTGGTTTCATGATTCCTTGTCGGAAGAGCTTAATCGTGCCTGCAAAGGCAACCGCAGCGGCTGTTTCTGTTGATAATCCTTCCAATTTTGCAAGGATATGCATGGTGCGAAAGGTCTCTTCGTCGCTGACACTCTCAAACGCCCCGCCGCCAAGGTTCAACATCCGTTCGCGGAGAAGAGTATAGGTGCGTCCGGGATCACCGGTCGATAGAGTTGTAATGTGCGTTTTGGGGTTTAAGATCGGATCTGCAACAGCTTTATTGGCTTTCCAAGCATGGACCATTGGGGCACACCCTTCGGCTTGAATGCAAGCAATAGCGGGAATACGGTCGATAAACCCCATTTGGTATAGCTCGGTAAAACCTTTCAATACTCCAAGAGGACCAATGCCTCCACTGACAGATTGAACATACCAGTCTGGAGCTTTCCATTTGGACGCGCTCCCCCTTTTTTCATACCCTGGAAAAAAGTAGGGTAGTTGCTCGGCGATCTCGAACGCTAAGGTTTTCATGGACTCTACCGAAGGGATCGAACATGCACCGCGTTCGAGATGAAGGTTTCGTTGACGGGCAAACTCTGCAGCTAATTTCTTGGCTTGGTCGTAAGTTCCTGTTACTTTAACCACTTTTGTTCCATAGATCGCCACTTCACGCATTTTTTCTAAAGGCACTAGGCTGGTTAGAAACGCCCATAGCTTTATGCCAGCGCGAGCGGAATAAGCCGAGTAGGCAATCGCTACATTACCAGTCGAAGCTAATACAGCTTCGGTGATCGAAGCTTCCTTCATCGCTGCGATTGCAACTGCGGCCTGACGGTCTTTAAAAGAGTTGGTTGGCCCTTGGCGTTCGTCCTTGATAAACAAAGTGGGGCATCCGAGCATCATGCCGAGGTTGTTGGCATGGACAAGGGGCGTGCCACCTTCGCCCATGGATAGATAGGGTATATATTCGGTAATTGGTAATAACTCGCGATACCTCCACAAATCAAATGGACGCTCAGCTAGATTTTGTTCAAAAAGCTCTTTGGTCTTTGCTAGGTCGTAACGGACTTCACGCCAATTGCTTCCGCAATGGGAACAAGTGGTTTGAGTCAGATTAAATGGCTCGAACTCTCCACAATCTAGGCATTGAACTGAAAAATGAGCTCGTGACATCTAGGAATTTGACCCCTTAAGGATTTCTTTGATAGCAGTTACTAGGTCTTCTTCCATAATTGGTTTAAGGAGGTATTCACTGACGTTATACTGTTCGGCTCGTTCTCGGTCTTCGACGAGGGAACAGATGATAATGGGAATCTTTTCGGTTTTTTCATTTTCCCGAAGTTTTTGGAGGATATGCCAGCCGTCCTTAGTAGGATCAGAGCTAATGCTCAATGCAGTGTCTAAGATGATTACGGAAGGAAGAATCGACTCGGCGAGGTGAATTGCCTGTTCAGGGGCAGAGCATTTCACCACTTTAATTTCTTGGTCAGCAAGATAACGCTCATATAAGTTAAGAACGATTTCTTCAGGGTCAATTGCCAAAGCTACATTTGGTTTTGAAGGTTCTGATACATCCCTTAAGGGTTCAGTGGTTGGTTGAGAAGGAATTGAAATAGGGATAGTGAAGTAAAAAGTAGAGCCTTTGCCGAGTTCACTGGATAAGCCAATCTTGCCATTGTGCATTTCAACTAGATAACGCGTGATCGAGAGGCCTAACCCCGTTCCGCCAGTTTTGCGAGTTGGAGAGGCGTCAACCTGTGAGAACGGTTCAAATAGCTTGCATTGATCTTCTGGAGCAATGCCGATGCCAGTATCACTGACCTTGACGATAACCTCTGTTGGTTGATCAGCGATAGATTGGATTCCAGTTTCAATGGTAACGGATCCGCGCTCGGTAAACTTTGCTGCGTTTGATAATAGGTTGAGCAAGATTTGACGGATTTTTGTTGGATCCGCTCTGACGAGAGGAAGATTTGAGTCGAGACTCAGGCGCAGTTCAATCGGTTTATCTTTGATCAGACCTCTAAACGTGGGAAGAACGCTATGAATGATTTCATTAACATTCACGTCCTCCTCGAACATTAATTCCATCTTGCCAGCTTCGATTTTTGATAAGTCGAGGATATCATTGATAAGACTCAATAGATGCTGACCCGAGTTGTAGATCGCATTTAGATCTTGCTTTTGGAGTTCGGTGAC
>JAOAHK010000252.1 GCA_026415275.1 Anaerolineales bacterium | reverse complement strand
GGCAAAGGGCGATACAGAATACGCCGCTGGCTTAGTAGCCTTCAATAGCATCTTTCAGGTGCTATTTTACAGCGTCTATGCATATGTTTTTATCACCTTGCTTCCTCCCTTGTTCGGGATGCAAGGGCGTTTGGTGCAAATCACGATCGGCGAAATTGCCAAAAGCGTGTTTATCTATTTAGGCATCCCATTTATAGCTGGATTTCTGACTCGGTTGTTCCTCGTCCGTGCGAAGGGTAAAGAGTGGTATCATCAAACGTTCGTGCCAAAAATCAGCCCGCTAACCCTGATCGCATTGCTGTTCACGATTGTAGTCATGTTTTCACTGAAGGGTGACTTGATTGTGCAACTGCCTTTGGATGTGGTGCGAATTGCCATCCCGCTCTTGTTTTATTTTGTGTTGATGTTCTTGGTCTCCTTTTTCATGGGTAAAGCCATTGGAGCGGATTATTCCAAGACTACCACGCTTGCCTTCACCGCTGCCAGCAACAACTTTGAATTGGCAATTGCTGTCGCTGTGGCAGTCTTCGGAATTGCGTCGGGGCAAGCCTTTGCAGCCGTAATTGGGCCCTTAATCGAAGTGCCAGTGATGATTGGCTTAGTCAATGTTGCCTTCGGTTTCCAAAAGTGGCTCTACAAGGGGAAAGTCAGCGCAGCACCCGAGCTAGAAGCTGCCGCTGCTGCCGCCTGCCCGCCACCAGAGGTTTTGACCAAAAAGTAGAAAAGTGACACGCCAATGGCTCTTATCAAGCAGAAAAATTAATTGACTTAAATTTGAACCGACTAAAATCTCTTATATCCATCCACTGGATCGTTCATCTGGTTGCCCTCCTGCCAGCGGCAATCCTAATTTGGGATTGGGTGAACGGAGCTTTATCGATCAACCCCATCCAAGAAGCTATTCAGAGAAGCGGTCGCATTGCCATCACCTTCTTGGTGATTACCTTAGCCGTGTGCCCTCTCTCGCAATGGCTAAAATGGAGAGCCCTTCTCGCTCAGCGGCGCATGGTGGGGCTTTACACATTTGCCTATGCGCTCCTACACGCCAGCTTATTTCTGGTTGTCGATTATCAATTGGCACTCAGGTTTATCTACAAAGAGTTCATCGAGAAACCGTACTTGTGGTTCGGGGTGAGTGCATTTATGATCCTATTGCCATTGGCTATCACTTCCTTCCGCTTCTGGATGCGCAAGCTGGGAAAGACCTGGAAGCGCCTACACCGCTTGCTCTATCTAGCGGCGATTCTTGCCATCCTTCATTACGGAGGTGCAGTTAAAGGCGACTTTTTTACATTTCGAGGGGAAGTTATCCGCCCTTGGTTGTATGGACTGGTAATCGCTTTTCTATTGGTCTGGCGCATATGGAACGCTCGTGGTAAGTGGGTTGCACAGTCCTTATTACAAAAAATGTGGTCAACGAACAAGAAACAATAAACGATTGAGCAGCTAGCAATTTGTTTTCAACAATTTTGTCTACTGAGAAAAAAGCCCAATATTTTTGGGGTCTGGATCACCATCTTAATCCACGGAGATGAAGTTAACGGTCAAAGTAAATGCTTTTGCCGCTTACCGATAGTGGAATACCCATGACAAAATCCCAATCCACCACGCCGCTGGCGCGCGCCACTGCCCCAATGCGATACATGATACGGTTATCCACATTGAACAGACTAGCGGTCTTCACCGCCGAACCTAGGGCAATACCCATATCCAAAAGGCGATAGGCGCAAATGGGACCCCTAAACTCTTCTTCAAGCGGAGTAGCCTCTTCTAATTCTGTACAGGTAGCATAGCCGCAGGCACTGCAATTCAAGCCAGCCGGTTTGGCATTTTTGATGCCGATCAGCACCACTGCTTGTGAGTTGATGACATTCTTCCCATCACGGTCAAAATTAGAGCGGCGATGTTCCTCGCCATAGGCAATCATTTGCTCTCCTAATTTGCACACCTCGTTACCAGTCAAGATTTTGACTTGCACGTAATTTTCGCCTTTTGTCTTAGGCGCCGTGATGGCGGCGATTTCCATCATTTGGGCAACGATTTCTATGCTCTGCATGATTGGACCTCCGTGGTTTACAAACTCTTTCCTACAGAAATTCCTTCGCCATGGCAATCCGTTTACCGATTGGGGGATGGTCATAGAGCAAAAATTCCACCCAGGGTTCGGGGTCAGCCTCGGCTAGATTTTGGTCAGCTAGACGCGCTAGAGCGGCCGCATAGACCTCGGCTTTGCGCGTCATTTGAATGGCATATTGATCGGCCAGACGTTCTCGCCAGCGGGAAAAGGCATTCACCAGCGGCATCACAATCAATTGAAAGGCACCAAAGGTCAACATTAGAAGAGGTAGGGTACCAACCTCACCCACGCTGGAAAAGCCGAAAAAGGGAACTCCCCAAGCCATGACGATTGAAACCATATACATCCCCACCACCGTCAGAAGGGCGGAAACCGCCATCAGGAGGGGAATGTCCTTGTGGACGTGATGCCCAAGTTCATGGGCTAAGACGGTCTCAATCTCATCGGGCGAAAACTCACGCAGCAAAGTGTCTCCCAAGATAATCCGCCGTGTGCGGCCTAAGCCGGTCAATGCAGCATTTGCAGCTTTTGTGCGGCGGCTCATGTCCATTTCGTATACACCTTCTACATGTGTGCCAGCGCNCTCCCCTAACCGTTTCAACCGTTCCACCAAGTCTGCATATTCTTCCCCTAATGGCTTGAATTTATTAAAGATCGGGAAGAGCAATACTGGAGCTAAATAAGCAAGCACAACATTCAGAAACAACAAAAACAAAGTCGCCCAAATCCACCACGTTTGCGAGTAAGCGCGCAAGACGGCATAAATCACCTCCAACACCAATAGACCTAAAACCCCTCCGACAGCAAGTCCTTTTACCTGATCGATAATCCAGCCGCGCATTGTTTGAGTGGAGAGCTCAAAGCGATGGGGCAGATGATACAACTCGTACCAACTAAGTGGCAAACTGATCAGGTACAATACGCCCCCAAAAACCGATAGATAAAGGGGCACTTGCAGCCAGGGATTGGGGGTTTGGGCTTGGATAGTCATACCCCACTGCTGCGACCAGCCAAAGGCTAACCAAGCTAGAGCGTAGCTGCCACTGATCACCAAATTGATCAGCATTAACCGGCGGCTGATACGAGCATATTGGCGGGCTTTCTCTTGCCGTTCTGGATTTGGAGTTGTATTTTCCATACGTATGATTTTACCCAATTTTTGAGGGATATGGTTAAGGTGCATGGACTCAGAAGTATCGGCGAAGGAAAAACGTGCAGAAAGAGACAACAGAATCGCGCTCAAACCTATTGACGAAAGCCTAAGGAATTGCGCAAGAACTCTTCTGCGCGCTCCGAGTCAAGCACTTTAGCAATTAAGTACCCCTGAGCGTATTCACATTTCCAGTCCCGAAGGATGTTCCATTGGCTCTCTGTCTCGACCCCTTCAGCAATGGCGCTGATCTTCAAGTCGTGAGCAAGGTTGATCATTGTTTTAGCGATCTCCAAACCATTACCCTCAGAAGTTTGACCACTGATAAAAGAACGGTCGATCTTAATCGCATGAATAGGCAGGAGATGCAAATAGGCCAAGGAGGAATACCCCGTGCCAAAGTCGTCAATATGGATTCGGACACCCATAGCAACCAATCTTTCCAATGTGGCAATGGCTAACTCGGCGTTTTCCATGATCACGCTCTCGGTGATTTCCAATCGGAGGCAAGCTGGAGGAAGATTGCTTTCTCGCAGGGCAATCTCCACTTGTTCAAACAGATCGGGCTGCGAGAATTGTTTATTCGACAAGTTGACGCTAACTGTAAGTGGCGGATCACAGGGATAACGGGCTTGCCATTCGCTCATCTGGCGGCAGGCTTGACGTAAGACCCATGCCCCCATCGGGATAATTAACCCCGTTTCTTCGGCAAAGGGGATAAAGTCCGAGGGAGGAATTAGACCTTTCTCAGGATGTCGCCAGCGCACCAAAGCTTCAAAACCTATGAGGAGACCATTCCCCATTGTGGTAATGGGTTGATAATGAAGTTCCAATTGTTGATGCTCAATCGCATAACGCAGGTCCTTCTCCATTTCGAGATGTTCAACGACAAAGGTGCGCATGGCAGTATTGAAAATAACATAACGATTGCGCCCCAGCGCTTTAGCGCGATACATGGCAATATCGGCATCGCGCAACAAGTCTTCGGGCTTATCGTACTCCTGAGTGTTCAAAACAATGCCGATGCTACCGCTGATTGTAACGTCGTGACCAGCAAGGTTAAAGGGGGGCGTGAGTTCGGCGAGAATTCGCTCGGCAACCTGAGTGGCATCCTGTGTTGTGGATAAGTCTTCTAAGAGGATAACGAATTCGTCGCCGCCAAAACGGGCAATGGTATCGGCCGCACGTAAGGCTG
>JAOAHK010000024.1 GCA_026415275.1 Anaerolineales bacterium | reverse complement strand
AATCCAGTGGCTGGGTTCTTCTTCGACCGAAAAAGGACTCTGGACACGATTTTATCCACCAAAGTAACTTCATGTGTCCAGCCGAGAGAGACAAAATGCTCGACAAAAATTCGATCAATTGGGATAGCTTGCGCTCTCAAGCTGGCTGGTCCGACAAATAGAAAGAGGTAGTAGCGCACATGCTGCGATAAAGCGGTCAAAGCCCCTAAAACGCCATAAAAATATCGTTCATAAACCTGGACGATTTTCGGTTCAGAGAGCTGTTTCCGATAGGCTTCAAAAGTAGGCGAGTGAATTGGCACGGGCTTCACGTCGTGGTAAGGTAACTCTTTCTTGCTCAAGGAACGAATATCTTCTTCGCAATAGCCCATCCAAAACAAATCCATCTTCGAAGCTCGAATATACTCCTGAGCTTGTAAGTATGGAGGAGAGGTAACTAGCAAGTCCCACAAATACCCGGCGCTGTTTGCGAGTTCGCAGGCAGATTGGATTGAGTCGATGCCCGCTCGGACTTTTGCAGAAAGGCTACCCGAATCGATCATTAGGCTTTGATATTCAGCTTGCTTAGCAATCACGGTTTTGATCTCCGATTGGAGCATTGCTATCGCTTGATCTCTCCAGTTCCCAGCTAGGAAGTTTTCCACTCTGCGCATCGCTTTAGGGGAACGAGACAGCTTTTGGCGCTGAGCATCATTATAAGAAAGGGTTTTGGTCAATTTTAGGAGCGGTACAGTGACCAATCTCTTGATGGATTCGTCAGGACAGGTGTGGTAATACCCCCAACACCGACCGAGAAAACCAATAAATTCTTCTGAAAACCAGTAGGATAAGTTCTTCCATTCCGGCAACCAGACGATGGGACAGTTTGCCATCTCTTGGGTTAGACCAACAATATCCACCGCGATGGGCTTGGTGATAGCAACCTCATGCAGAATCTCAAGCAGGGGGTTTAGGTCCCATAGTTCGTAATTTAAGCCAAAAAGACGGGCAGCGAGCCCACTTGTGCCACAACCCGCAAAGGGATCAAGAACGCTCTGACCACGAGCGCCGTAATGTTCAATAACATACGCTACAACCTGAGGAATGAACTTTGCCGGATAGCGGTATAACCCGAAGGTGCCATATGTGGTTGAGGGAATGTACGGCACCAGATCGCGAAAGACAACTTCAACTTCTTTGCCGTTGTTCGGTTGAGGTTGGATGCGTTTCTCGGGTGCAGTAGGGCGGTACCATTCTAATAAGGGTAACTGCCCGATCGGTGGAGCGTAAAGAACTCCTGGCGGCTCTTGAATGCGATGGTCATCAGAGGAAAAGTTCATCAAAAAACTCCCAGAGGGCTGATTAACCCTGCAAAAATTATACCGTTTTTTGGGGTGTGATTCTCAATCAAGCTTGGCGACACGCTCTCTGTCGCACTACATAAAAAAACCTTCCCCCGCTTTCGGGGGAAGGTGATGTTGATCTATGCTGTTGCCATTTCTTGGGGCGGTTGGGAGAGTTGCTCATCTGCCCGCCGTAGTTTGATTTCGCCTTCTACGGCATCAACCAGAATTGTGTCACCTTTGTCGAACTCGCCAGCCAGCAGGGCATCCGAAAGCACATCTTCCACCTTTTGCTGGATCACACGGCGTAGGGGACGAGCGCCCATGTCAGGGTCGTAGCCCAATTCAGCGAGCAATTCCCGCGCCGCGGTTGTAGCATTCAGAGTAATCTCATGCTCCTCAAGGCGTTGCGCAACTTTATTCAGTTCAATATCGACGATCTTCTTGATGTCCTCCTTGCTCAGCGAGCGGAAGACGATTACTGAGTCAACCCGGTTGATAAACTCTGGGCGGAAGACGCGGCGCAAGGCTTCCATCAGCTTCTTGCGCATCTCCTCATAGGCGAGTTTTTCTTCCAGTTTTTCATCGCGCTTGAGGTTGAAGCCGATGCTTGTCTGGCGTTTGATCATATCTGCCCCCACATTGGAGGTCATGATAATGATCGTATTGCGGAAGTCCACCTTGTGCCCTTTGGCGTCCGAGAGATGCCCTTCTTCCATGATTTGAAGCAGCATGTTGTGCGCTTCAGGGTGCGCTTTTTCAATCTCATCGAAGACCACGATGGAGTAGGGTCGGCGACGGATGGCTTCGGTCAATTGACCCGCTTCCTCGTAACCCACATAACCCGGTGGCGCACCCACCAAACGGCTGACGGTATGACGCTCCATAAATTCGGACATATCTAGTTGCACCAAAGCTTCTTCACTGCCGAACATAAAGCGTGCGAGGGCTTTGGTCAATTCGGTCTTGCCCACGCCCGTCGGGCCAAGGAAAATGAACGAGCCGATGGGACGGCGTGGGTCTTTCAAGCCTGCGCGTGCGCGGCGCACAGCTTTGGAAATGGCATCGATGGCTTCTTGCTGCCCGATAATATATTTGCCTAGCTCTTCTTCCATACGCAACAAGCGTTGCGATTCAGTCTCCGCCATCTGCATCACGGGCACGCCGGTCCACATCGAAACTACTTCGGCAATGTCTTCCGCAGAGACCACGGGGCTGTTCGAGCGATCCCAGCCGCTGCGCAGACGTTCCAACTGGCGCTCAATGGCTTCCTGACGTTCTAACAGCTCTTGAGCGTCGTCATATCGGTTGTCCTCCAGCGCCAGCTCGCGATTGTGGCGGATTTGGCGCAATTGCTCCATCAACTCCTTGGCGGTTTTCGCTGCTGGGCTTTTGTACATGCGCACGCGGGAAGAGGATTCATCGATCAGATCAATAGCTTTATCGGGCAGGAAGCGCTCAGTCACGTAGCGAGCGGAAAGGCGTACCGCTGCGTCCAGAGCTTCATCTGAGATGTTCAAGCGATGATGCTCTTCATAGGCAGGACGCACGCCACGCAGAATCTCCAATGCTTGTTCAATGGTGGGTTCTTCGACATGGATCGGTTGGAAACGCCGCTCAAGAGCAGCGTCACTCTCGATATATTTACGATATTCATCTAGTGTAGTTGCCCCGATAACCTGTAACTCCCCGCGTGAGAGGGCAGGCTTGAGGATATTAGCAGCATCGACCGAGGAACCAGCCGCACCGGCTCCGACCAACATGTGCACTTCGTCAATAAACAGGATTGCTCCGGATGATTTCAGTTCATCGATCACGCGTTTCAAGCGCTCCTCAAACTGTCCACGGTACATTGTCCCCGCAACAAGGGAACCAACGTCCAATTGCAAAACGCGCTTGTTCAGCAAAGGCGCCGGCACGTCACCTTCGACAATGCGCTGGGCAAGCCCTTCCACAATGGCTGTCTTTCCCACGCCGGGCTCGCCGATCAGGGCCGGGTTGTTTTTCGTGCGTCGCGCCAAGACCTGAATCACGCGCTCGATTTCCATCTGCCGTCCTATCACCGGGTCTAGCTTTCCTTCTTCGGCAAGGGCAGTCAAATCGGTAGCCAGTTGATCGACCAAGGGAGTCTTCGATTTTTGCTGTGGGTCTTGCTTTGCTGAACGTTGTGCTTCGCCCACTGCGGCTGTGCGGCGAGTTGTGGTCGATTCTTGCAAGATACGATGGGTTTGCCGACGAATCTGTTCGGCGGTGATGCCCAGCTTGCGCAGCACATCCATGGCAACCCCCTCGCCATGACGCACCAGACCTAACAATAGATGCTCTGTGCCAATGTAGTGATGCCCCATGCGGCGGGCTTCTTCCACCGCTTGTTCTAAAACTTGTTGTGTACCTGGAGATAGGTCGAGCTTGCCGCCGCGATATTGCCCGATCCCAACCAGGCGCTCGATCATTTCCTGAACCCGTTGAGGCTCTAATCCTAGTTCACGGAGAACCCGACCAGCAACGCCGCCATCTTCCTCGATCAAACCAAGCAAGAGATGCTCGGTACCGATGTAATTATGACGCATGCGTTCGGCCTCTTGATGCGCCAGGCTCAACACGCGCCGAGCGCGTTGGGTAAAACGCTCCATCCCAGCCACGGCTCAACCTCCTACTTTCTTGAAAACCATTCTATGTTTTACCATTGTCATCTCATTTCAATGTTCGATTTCGAGTCATTTTATCCAATATTGATTCTACCAAAGTTTCGGCACCTTAGGGAGTTTCTTCACCTGCAGAATTGCAAGGTTTAATAAAATTCTTAGATATGGTTATGTTTCAAAAACCCCCGCACGTCCTAAAAGGTGCGGGGGAGTTGGCAACCTCTTAACCACTTGCTGAAAATCGCTTTGTTAATCCGTCTTTTCCTCGTTCCCCTCCACCGGGGCTTGGGACTCTGCAAGCGGAGATTGTGACGCTGAAGCAGAACCGGCTTCCTCAACAATGTTTCCCATCTCCTCTGCGTGAGAAACGGAGGACGACTTCTCTTCCACAATCTCTTGAACTTCTTCCGCTAAAGCCATCTTCCAATCCAGATCAGCATAGGCAGCCGAGTCTACTTTGCGCAAGCTCAACCCAATCCGCCGCCGCTCAGCATCGATCTTGATGATCCGCAGAGTCAGCGTTTCCCCTTCCTTGACCACTTCTTTAGGGTGGTTAATATGCTGATCACTCAGTTCTGATAGGTGAATTAGCCCTTCGAGGTCTTCACCAATACGCGCAAAGGCGCCGAATTTGGTCAAATGGGTGATCTTGCCTTCTATCAATTGCCCTTCTTTCAGATGAGCAACCTTTTTGAGCCAAGGGTCTTCTTGGAGCTGGCGAATGGATAAGCCAATGCGTTTGCGTTCGCGGTCGATGCTGATGACCTTGACCTGCACTTCATCCCCCACCTTGTATAGGTTCTTCGGGGTGGTGATGCGTTCCCAAGAGACTTCGGAGAGGTGCACCAAACCATCTGCACCTTCGATATTGACAAAAATACCAAAGTCTGCCACACTAGTTACCCGCCCGCGGCGGACATCACCTTCCCTTAGCTCATCCAAGAGGCGATCTTTCAGACTCTCGCGCGTCTCTTGGATAGCTAGGCGCTCGGACAAGATGAGGCGACGCCGCTCGCGATCCACTTCGATGACCCTTACCTGAATGGGTTCGCCAATCATTTTTTCCCACTGCTGCGTTCCTTCTCCATCTTCGAGTTTTGCGCGGCGCACAGCGCTGATCTGCGAAGCAGGGACAAAACCGCGCAGCCGCCCGACGGGTACAAGTAATCCGCCTTTGTTAAACCCAACTACTTTGCTCTGGATGACTTCTCCAGAGGCAAGGTATTCGTGAACATTGTTCCAGTCCTGCTGTTCCGCTGCACGAGTATAGGAGAGAACAACATTGCCGTTGTCATCCTCTGGATTAAGCACATACACCGGGATTTCAACACCTGGTTGAAAGGAAGCGCGCTCTTCGGGGGGAATATTGTCCAGTTCGCGGCCGCTAATAACCCCTTCAGATTTGGTGCCGATGCTGACCAAAATTTCGTTCTCTTTGACAGCCGCAATCACCCCTTGGCGAATTTCCCCCGCTTTGGGAAAGTCTAAACCCAATCCTTCTTTCCCTAACAGACTTTCCATTGAATTTTGTTCAGCAGAATTGATCTCATTTGGGATGGAATTTTCCACCTTGTTTGGGTCGGATGGCTCAACCCCCAGGCCACGGGTAGGGTCTTGTATTTCCATAAAAACGCGTGCTCCAAATCATGATAAGAATTATGGTAAATTATAAAGCCGATGAAGCAACTTGACAACCTTTGTGATAAGATTAACTGCGCAATTTCTAGAGGTTTTTGAGGTACTCACGAATGCCTGCGATTTATCCGTTTACTGCTATCGTTGGCCAAGAGCGCATGAAGCGCGCTCTGATCCTAAACGCGGTGGACGCCCGCATCGGCGGCGTTCTGATACGGGGCGAGCGTGGCACTGCAAAATCAACGGCAGCGCGCGCTTTAGCCGCCCTGTTGCCCAAAGTTGCAGTGGTCAAAGATTGTCGTTTTGGTTGTGACCCCGATCGCCCCACCACCTGGTGCACTGAATGCCGCGAGCGGGTGGAACGCGGCGAGTCTTTACCGGTAGAGCTGCGCGCCACTGCGTTTGTCAATTTGCCCGTTTCAGCCACTGAAGACCGCGTGGTTGGAACTCTCGATATCGAACGCGCCATCCAAAAAGGGGAGCGGCACTTTGAGCCCGGCGTCCTAGCTGCTGCTAACCGCGGTTTGCTTTATATCGATGAGGTGAACCTGCTCGACGATCATGTAGTCGATGTGCTTTTGGATTCGGCTGCGATGGGGATGAACATCGTCGAGCGCGAAGGGATATCCTTCGCCCACCCTGCTCGCTTTATTCTCGTCGGCACCATGAATCCAGAAGAAGGCGACTTGCGCCCACAGTTGCTCGACCGCTTTGCTCTCTCGGTGGAAATTCACGGCATCCGCAACCCACGCGAGCGCGTGTTGATTATGGAACGCAACCTAGAATTTGAAACCGACCCCGAAGCCTTCCGTCAAAAGTGGATGCCCAAGGAAAGAGAGCTTTCGGAGCAGATCGAACGCGCCCGCCTTTTGGTCGATCAGGTGACTTACACCCAGCGTGATTTGTTGGCTATTGCTGCCCTCTCCGCCTCGCTGAACGTCGATGGGCACCGCAGCGATCTTGTGATCCTAAAAACGGCACGCGCTCATGCTGCTTTTGAAGGGCGCAAACACATCACCGATCGCGATATTGCCCTAGCTGCCGAGTTGGCGCTGCCGCATCGCATCCGCCACGGGCCCTTCCACCAGACGGACATCAGCATGGAAGAACTGCAAGAGCGCATTGAGCAATTGCAAGGAGAGGGCGAACTGAGCGGCGAACCGCAAGGCGAAGCCGAGGTACAGGAGTTTGCCGAAGACCAAAAAAAAAAGCCGTGAGCGCGGAGATCGTTGAAGATGAAAGCGAGCGCCGCGCCACCCAGCCAACCCGCCAAAACGTCTTTGACACGGGGCGCGCCAATTGGTGGGAAAGCGGAGAAAAGGTCAAGATCGGCTCAACCTTCACCCCGCGCAAAATCGATAACCCCCTCGACCGCCTAACCCGCAAACTGGGCGGACGGCGTTCGCGCACCATCACCGACCGCAAACGCGGACGTTATATCCAAGCCCGCCCCTCGCCAGGCAAGCCCGATGATCTTGCTTTCGATGCTACCCTGCGCGCAGCGGCGCCTTTCCAAAAACAGCGCACCGAACAGCGCAAGAAAGTTGCTTTTGCCATCCGCTCCAGCGATTATCAGCGCAAAATTCGCGTCAAGAAGGCTGCCAATTTGGTCTTGTTCGTAGTGGATGCCTCGTGGTCGATGGCAGTTGCCGAACGGATGAGCGCCACCAAAGGCGCCATTCTCTCCTTGCTGACCGATGCCTATCAGCGCCGCGATCGGGTTGGTTTGGTTGTCTTCCAAAAGGACCGCGCCACGTTGGTTCTGCCCCCAACCAATTCGGTGCAGCTCGCCCAACGGGCATTGGCGGATATTCCGGTGGGCGGCAAGACGCCGCTCTCGGCTGGGCTCTTGATGGCACACGAGGTGATCAAGCGCGAAAAGCTCTCTCACCCCGATGTGATGCCGTTGATCATTCTGCTCACCGATGGCGCCGGCAACGTCTCGATGGGCACTTTGCCTCCTCAAGACGAAGCCCATCTGATCGCCGATCAGATCGCCGAAGATAAAATTCGCTGCGTAGTTATCAATATGGAACATGCTGCCTTCGATCAGGGTTTGGCTCAAGCTTTGGCGGACCATTTGCATTCCCCATGCTACACGCTCAGCGAGTTGAAAGCCGAGACGCTGTACCAACGTGTGCGCCAAGAAATGGTCAATGTGTAAGAGGAATACAGGTATTTCATATTCTAGTTTGGAGATGCGTATGAAAAAGTTTTCCCCTCGTCTCAACAAAATCCCCGAATCGGCGATCAGCGAAATGAACAATTTTGCCCGCCTGTGCAAAGCGATCAACCTGGCTTCGGGCTACCCGGATTTCGACCCACCTCAGGCGATCATTGAGGCTGCGGTGAGTGCCCTGCGCCGCGGACACAATCAGTATGCTGACACAGCCGGGAGTGGTAGCTTGCGGCGCGCCATTGCACGTAAATTCTCCCGCTTTAGCGGTTTGGAGGTCAACGCCGACGACCACGTCACTGTCACCGTTGGCGGCACCGAAGCAATGTTTCTTGTCCTTGCTGTGTTATGCGAGCCCGGCGATCGCGTCCTGATTTTTTCACCGTTCTACGAAAATTATGCGGTCGGCTTGCACTTGCTCGATGCCCAGCCAGTTTATGTTCACCTGCGTCCGCCCGATTTCCAGATCGATCGCGCTGCCTTGCGCAGTGAATTTGAGAAAGGAGCTAAAGCGATTATCGTCTGTAACCCAGCCAATCCCAGCGGGAAGGTGTTCAGCGAAGAGGAGTTGCGCTTCATCGGCAGCTTAGCCCAAGAGTTCGATGCTTACGTGATCACCGATGAAGTATATGAGCATATTATCTTTCCCCCTAATCGCCACGTTTATGCTGCAGCGCTGCCAGGTATGTTCGAACGCACCATCACCTGTGGCTCGCTCTCCAAAACCTATGCCATCACCGGTTGGCGTTTGGGAACTGTGATTGCCAATGAGGAGATCACCGAGAAAATTCGCCTCGTGCACGACTATATCACCTTGGGCGCGCCAGCGCCATTACAGACTGCCGCAATCACCGCCCTAGAACTCCCTGACTCATACTATGAAGAAATTGCCCGCCAATATACCGAAATGCGCGATATCTTTTTAGATTATTTGGAGAAGAGTGGCTTTAAGATCATTCCTCCACAGGGAACTTACTTTGTTTTAGCCGACATCTCTCCCTTTGGTTTCGATGATGACCGCCAATTTTGCTATTGGATGGCGAGAGAGGTACGCGTGGCAGCCGTGCCGGGGTCGAGCTTCTTTGCCGAACCGGTGAACCACCTCGTCCGTTTCAATTTTGCCAAACGTCCCGAAACGCTGCACGAAGCAGGCAGGAATTTGTTAGACATCCCCAAGCTCGTGTAAAATCCGCCTTCAACTGCGCTGTGCTAACCATGAGCCTTCGCAAGATGGTTATTTCATCTCTGCTACGCGCATTTGCGATTGGCTTTCTTTTGAGCAGTCGTCTGCTATGGGTAGCTTGCTCTGCTCCCCTCAATGCTCCCTCTCCGGCGGTGAATGATGTGTTGCTTTCTCCGACACCCGGAATGCTGACGCCAAAGCCATCCCTGACCGCGCCAATCTTGGCAGCGACTCCCACCCTTACCCCAGAGCCAGTAGAAGCCGATCCACCTCGCTATGTTTTGGAAGCCGAGTTGGATTACAGGCGCCACTTTCTGCGCGTACAGCAGACGATCACGCAGATCAACCCCAGTGCCCAGCCCTTGTCTGAGCTGCTCTTGATGGTTGAACCGAACCGCTACCTTGGCACTTTTACATTGAAAAGTCTCTCGGTCGCTGGTCAGGATTCGAAAGGCAAAGAGGAGTGGGTTGAAATCAACCAGTTGCGCTTGCCCTTGCCGCAGCCATGGCAACCGATGGAGAAGCTCGAAGTCCGCTTAGAATATGAACTTAACCTCCCCTCGCCGCAACCCAATCCTGCCACCCGTCCGGTGCCGTTTGGCTGGACTGCACTGCAAACCAACCTAGTGGATTGGTACCCCTTTATCCCGCCCTACCGTGAAGGGAAGGGCTGGTTGGCGCATCCGCCGGGTTTTTTCGGTGAGCATTTGGTCTCCGAGTCCGCCGATTATGCAGTGACCATCCGGATCCGCGATTCGCTAACCGTGCGCACGACTGCTTCTCCAAACCCCACAGGCGAGCCTATGGCGGGGCAGCTCACCCTGGCTGCCAGCGCGCCGGCTGAAGAGCGGGATGGCACGTTTTATTTCTCGTTATCTAAAGGGCGATCGTTTGCCTGGTCGGTCAGCCATCTTTACACCGTAAGCACAGCGCAAGTGGGCGGTGTTACCCTTTATGGGTATGCCTTTCCCGCCCACCGCGCAGCGGGTGAGGCGGCTCTGGCTACTACGGCTCAAGCGGTGGAGTTGTTTGCGCGTCTATTCGGCGCCTATCCTCACCCAACCCTCAGCGTGGTTGAGGCAGATTTTTTGGATGGCATGGAGTATGACGGCCTACTCTTCTTGAGCAAGGGCTTTTATAACCTGTATCAAGGCTCTCCAACCGAATACCTGGTCGCCATTGCCGCCCATGAAGCAGCTCACCAATGGTGGTACGCGCTGGTAGGCAACGACCAAGCTCTTGAGCCGTGGCTGGATGAAGCGTTGTGTACCTACATGGAGAAGCTCTACTACGAGAATTTCGCTCCCGAAGCTCTGCCGTGGTGGTGGACTTATCGCATTGACTTTTACCAGCCCAGCGGCTGGATTAATGGCAGCATCTACGATTACACTGCCTTTCCCAACGCTTACGAAGCCTATCGCAATGCGGTATATCTAAACGGGGCAAAATTTTTGGAGGATGTGCGCCAATCTTTAGGAGATGAAGCCTTTTTTGCCTTTTTGCGCCGGTATGCCGAAGCCAACCATAAGCGAATTGCCACAGGGGAAGACTTTTTGGAATTACTGAAAGACAGCAGTTCCCAAGACCTGAATCCAATTTTACAGAAGTATCTTCGCTAGTCAAACACCTACTGAACAAGCTTCCGTAAGGCTTCGCCAAAACGATTGAGTTCCCTGTCCACGTTGTAATGCGCAAGACCAACGCGCACCATGCCACCGTCCTCCTCGATCCCCAAACGGGTCGTGACCGCTAGAGCGTAGTAGTTGCCATCCCAAACATAGATGCCAGCTTTGTCCAATTCCTCAGCGACCCGTCGCGGATGCCAACCCTTTAGACGAAAAGCCACCGTGGGCACTCGCTCGTTGAGACGATTCAAGTCGCGCAAGCCGTAAATTGTAACGCCGGGGGCCTCTTCTAAAATTTCTAATAAAGTCCGTCCTAGACCTTCTTCGTATTTGCGGATGGCGCTCATGGCTTTCTTCAAGCGCAAACGGCGCCCTTGATAGGTTGAAGCAAGCTCTGACTCGAAACTGGCGCCGTATTCTTCACCCAGCGCTTCTAGGTACTCGATTGCCCCCAAAACGCCGGCAATCCCCTCGTGATTTAGCGTGCCCGTCTCAAATTTGCCTGGCGGGTCGTTGGGTGCCGGGCGAACTTTGTAGGCGAATAACTCCTCTAAAAGCTCATAACGTCCGTATAGGATACCAACATGCGGCCCAAACCATTTATAAGCCGAAGAGACCAAAAAATCGCAACCTAAGGCTTGTACATCGATCGGTGCGTGGGGAGCATACTGCACCGCATCAACATAGACCAACGCACCAGCTTGTTTGGCTAAGGGGATGATCGATGCCAGAGGGTTAATGGTTCCCAATGCGTTGGAGGCATACCCAACCGCAACGAGGCGCGGTTGGCGTTCCAACATTTGGCGCATTCCATCAAGATCGAGTGTGCCGTCTTCTGGATGGAAGTCCACCCAATCCACGGCACAGCCACGCTCTTCAGCAATCAAGAGCCAAGGGCTGATGTTGGCGTCGTGATCCAAGCGAGTGACAACAATGCGGTCGCCAGGCTTCAGCCAACGTGCCAGTGAACGACTGATGTGGAGAGTCAGGGTGGTCATGTTTGCCCCAAAGACGATTTCTTCTGGGCGGGCAGCGTTGTAAAAATCGGCGGCAGCCGCATGTGCCTCCGCAAGAATAGAATCCGATTGGCGACTGGTGGCAAAGGCGCCCTCATGGTTAGCATTGCAGGTGGTCAGGTAATCCACCATGCGCTTCAGAGAAGGCTGACAGATTTGTGTGCCACCGGGATTGTCAAAGAAGATAGCCGAGCTTTTTTGGAGAGCAGGGAAGTTGAGGCGGACAACGGGGGGGTCAAGAGGCATCGCACACTCCGTGAATGGGATCGGGGCAGATTGTATCATAAAACTGGTTAAAAAGCAGATGCCTGGGTGAGGGGGGCACCCAGACATCTGCTTGTCTATAGTTTACCAGAAAATCAATATTAATCAAGGGTTTTTTAGTATTTAATAGATTAATATTTCTTAATCATTTGCGAACTCAACAGCAGCGGGAGGTGCAAAATGTTCATCTATCCAGAGCGTCGCTACTTCTGCAGTGAATTTAGGATTATACTCAAAGACGATGCAGATACCTTCTCCTGTTCAACGCGCCAACTTTCGCCGCCTCTATGCTGATATTTTTTGGTTTGGCGTTCTGAGTGGCAGCACCTTAGCTTTTCTCACAGTTTATGTCGCCCGCTTGGGGGGAAATAGCCTACAGGTCGGTTTGATCACCGCCATCCCTGGCCTGGTCAACTTGTTCTTTTCGATGCCCTTTGGAGTCTGGCTGCAGGGAAAGCCCCTCTTGCCAGCTACGGTAAGCAGTCTTCTAATGCACCGTTTGGGATACCTAGCTTTGGTGGTCCTGCCGTGGCTGTTATCACCGCACAGTGAAATTTGGGCAATTATCGCCATAACGCTGGTGATGCATATTCCTGGCACATTACAAGCGATTGCCTTCAACGCCCTATTCGCCGAAGTGGTTCCTCCCGAATGGCGGGCAGAGGTGGTGGGCAAGCGCTTTGCCCTTCAATCCTTTAGCCTCTCTGCAGCCTCTTTGGTGTGTGGTCAGATCTTGGATCGGGTTGCCTTTCCCCTGAATTATCAATTGGTCTTTCTGATTGGTGCCCTCTCTGCCCTGTTCAGCACTTATGCCGTTGCTCGTTTGGTGGTTGAAGCGAAAAATCAACAAGGCACAACGAAGAAACTACCAACGAAGTCAGCCCCATTGACAGCAAAAACGCTTTCTCTTGAAACAAAACAAAGGCAACACAGCCGTTTGACAAAGCGCATCGATTTGGTTTCGGCGTTTGGGGCTTTGCGCCGAGAGTGGCGTTTTGATCTCTTGCGCACGCCTTTTGGGCCCTTCATGGGTGCCTATTTGGCTTTTTACACGGTGCAATATATCCCCATTCCTTTGTTTCCCTTGGTGCAAGTCAACCTTTTGCACATGACAGATGGTCAGATCAGTTTTGCCACCGCCCTGTTTTACACATCGCTGTTATTTGGCTCCTTAGGCTTGAGCCGTCTTGCCCAGCGCAAGGGCAACCGCTGGATGTTGGTCAACAGTGGAGCCTTAATCTTTATCTTCCCATTGCTTTACGGGATCGCCCGCAGCGCCTATGTGGTTTACCTGAACAACATCATCGGGGGTGCGGTCTGGGCAGGGCTATATAACGCCACCACTAATCGGCTGATGGAACGTGTTCCTGAAGATGATCGCCCAGCGCACATGGCGTTGCACAACCTAGTGATGAATATCGGCATCTTGGGAGGCTCTCTCTTTGGTTCTACGCTGGGGGAAGCGGTCGGATTGCGCCCAGCCATGTTGCTAGCCGCGGTGTTGCGTCTCATCGGATCGTATCTGCTGTGGAAATATGGATAGGTTTTGGGATAAAGCAAGGTTTTATGAAAGTGTTCTGTCAAGACTGATTAGTGGTCTTCTTGCGAAATAGCTGATAGTGGTATTTATTACCAATGCTGAAACCTCCCATCAAAGGAAACTGTTCCTGGGGTTGCTTTTTTTCGGACATTCGAATACCGATGAGCGTTCCAATACTCAACAGCCTCGTGCAAAGCTTGGATGATTTCATCCAAGCTCTCAAACCGCTTTCCTTATGAACGCCAGAGAATACAACGGATTCCATCAAGGTTCAATTCGACTCAGCCAGCAGGCGGATTTGGGCAAGAAAAGGAGCTGAATTTCAGGCTAGGCGGTCAAAGCCAACTTTACCTCCAGACTGGGGTAGATCGACAAATGATCTTCGCTCTGCAACCAGCGGTATGCCGAGAACTGACGCATCGCCCGCTCGATCAAGCGAAGATGGCTGAGGCTGTCTTGACCTGGGCTAGTGAGAATCGATGCTTACCCAGTCGATGGTTCGAAAGCTCCATGGATGCAAGGCTTGTTCCACCGACCGTAATCCGGTTCAAAGGTTGCCCGCTGATCTCCCTGCAACCCTTCTTCACCCGGATAGGTCTTGACCGCCAGAAGCCCCATTTCATCGCTGCGGATGACCCACGTGCGGAGTGGTGACATCCCATAGGTTGTGATGATGCTCCCTTTTATTCCACGAAATGGGGATCATCCTGCATGAAGGCAATCAAACGGGCACGCTATACCATGCGGAAGGGTGTGGTGCGCGAGGCTGCCGATCGCCAGATTTTGTCTGTTTCTCCGGTTGTCAATGTGCGGAGCTTCACTGGCTTTTGCATTTCATCCTTCTGATTGCAGGAGGAGGATACTATAGTCTACTGCCGAGAA
>JAOAHK010000251.1 GCA_026415275.1 Anaerolineales bacterium | reverse complement strand
GGGAGATCACGATGATATTTCCCCAACTTCCTGCTCGTCCGGCAAATGTCACTACTCCATCTCCAATGCTATAAATTTCTTTACCGCGATCCGCTTCACTGCTGCCAGGCAAATTTAAGTCGGCGCCTGTGTGATAACCATATGTATACCAAGAAAGGAAGGGGTTTGCATCATACCATTGCCCGACCCAGATAGGATATTTTCCAAACATCACCCTCCCAGTCGGAAAGACATCATTTCTCTCTCTTTCGCTACCTACCGGTGCATCAAACCTTGCTTGTTTCCCAGGCAGAGGGAATAACGGCACCCATCGAACTGGGCCATAAGAGGCTTCTGCGGGTGGATCTTCGATACTCAGATCGTACTGACGCACTCTACCGATCTCGCGTCCCTGTGAAGGATCGAGATGAAACTCACCCAAAGGATGCCATACATCGGATAAGGCAGACATATCGACCATCGCATAACCATATTCTTCCTGAGCGCCTGAGACTGCATAGCTAATACGATGAGTGATCGTAAAAATCACACGCTTCGAGGTAGAATTCTTTGCTGGAACAAAGATTTCCACGCGATAGGGCCCTGCGGGAGCACCCGAAGGCAGGTACCGATCAACAGTAACCTCCAAATTTGGATTGGTCGGACGAGATAACACCTCATACGTTTGCCCCAAAGCAGGATCGTAACACTTGAATCGCTTCCATTGGCTCTTTAGGTATTCTAGCTTCGCTGAATCTTCTACATGGTATTGAATTGAAAAATTTCGATCCTCATAGTTCAGAACGTAAAACGGTTTCGTCATAAAAGTCTCCTATTCAGCAAGAAAGCAGGCAGAAAAATGTCTATTTTTGTGATAAAAGCACCTCTAAGCAAACCTAAGGATACAAGATTTATTCCATAAGTATCCATGGTTAGAATTTGTTGCGCTACATTCGGGTTAGCCTATAAGGAGAATGACTGTATTGAGATAAATTTCACCCTGCAGGGTATGGAAAACCCCGCTTATTAGTACAACAGATAAAATCATTTGGAAGGCAAGTGAATTTATACAAGATAACGCTTGTTTGGCAGGGCAACAAAATTTTGAACATTCTCTCTGCTCCATAGTCAGGAAGAATTATTAACTCCCCAAACAAAGGAAAATGAATATAGCACAAACTCAAAAATCTCGCTATACTATACTTAACAAATCTAATACTCACTAGGAGAAAAGGAGAAAATATGAGCGCGCCCGTGACATATTCCTCTGATTCAATCATAACGATCGAGAGACATATCCTTGAAGAACAAAAAACTTACCCCGAAGCCACTGGTGTCTTAACTTCTTTGCTTTATGATATCGCTCTCGTTGGTAAATATATCGCCAGTCGCATTTCACGAGCGGGATTGGTGGATATTCTTGGGGCAACTACGGCAATCAACGTGCAAGGTGAAGTCGTAATGCGGTTAGATGAACTTGCCGACGAGACTATCATCCGCCTTAATCAACGCACTGGACGGCTTGCTGTTATGGCTTCCGAAGAGCATCCCGATATTATTCCGATCCCAGATTCATACCCGATTGGGAAGTACGTCCTGTTGTTTGATCCTCTGGATGGCTCTTCTAACATCGATGTCAATGCTCCAGTGGGCACGATATTCTCAATATACCGGCGGATTACAGAGGATGGACCAGGGACGTTGTCGGATTGCCTCCAACCTGGTAAAAATATGGTTGCTGGCGGATATATTCTCTTCGGAACAAGCACGATGCTCGTTTACACCTCGGGCAATGGCACTCACGGGTTCACCCTCGATCCAATTCTAGGTGAATTTCTCCTTTCTCACCCAAACATTCAAATTCCTTCAAAACCTAAATATTACAGTGTTAATCAAGGATATGATATTTACTGGAGTGAAGGGGTGCGCAAGTTTACCGAGTACCTGCAGGGAAAAGATGGACAGATCAAACCGCTCTCTAGCCGCTATATCGGCTCTCTTGTGGGTGATTTCCATCGCACCCTTCTAGCTGGTGGAATTTTTTACTATCCTGCCGATAAAAAAGACCCTAAACGACCAACAGGAAAACTGCGCCTTTTGTATGAAGCAGCCCCTCTTGCATTTGTGATGTCTCAAGCTGGTGGCTATGCCTCGGACGGTACACAAGATATCCTAGAAATCATTCCACATGATCTTCATCAACGGGTGCCTCTGTTCATCGGANATCGGGAATTAGTGGAAAAAGCGGAAGAGTTCATCCGAATGTATGACTCTTAGTCATCCAGTTTTCGGTGCACCGATAAATAGGTACTACTTTCTAATCATTCTAGTTGAAAAATCTCTTTGCTCGCTGGGGACAACTCGGTGAGTTGTCCCTATCTCTCCTTTTACTGCAACCTATTATGGGATTTTCACACTAGGCAACCTTTTTCAAGAGCATATAATTGAGAGGAGTACAATGATGAATCATCAATGGAAACCTAAAACACTTATTTCATTCATCTTGTTCTTTTTGTCCCTCCTTGGCTGCAATTTACTTAATACCTTTCAACAAAATTTAGAGGGGGTCAAGTCCACAGTTGTTGAGATCGCCACTCAAGCAAAAGGCGGAAGCGAAGTAATCGCAACAGGTCAGGCAATTGCAACCCAACTCGCCAATAGCCAACTTGATAAAACCGTCATGGCTTTGGCTACAGAGGTCAGTCAGTCGGGTGCTATCGAAACCCTTCAAGCGTTAACAACACAACAAGCTCCGGGCATAAGTGAAACCCTTCAAGCAGTCCTCACCCAAGTTCCACCTATCGCTCCATTAGCCCCCAACGATATACCAATAATAGAAAGCCAAAAGGAAAATCTTGTCATTACTAACAGTGTAATTACCTATCAAGTTACAATGCCGACTTCTGAGGTCATCTCCTTTTACAAGGCAGAAATGCCAAACAATGGCTGGACTTATCAGCCTTCCTCATCCCAAGAACTACAAAATTTCGCACTCCTGAACTACACAAAAGAGAATCGCATGGCAACAGTTACCATAAATTTGAACCCTGCCAACCAAAAGACCATCGTCACCATCAACCTTCAAAACCCATAGAAAGGATGGATAAAATGGCACTATCAGTTGCTGAGGCCATTCGAACCAAACGAGCAGTACGTCAATTTACAGACCAACCGCTAAAGGATGAGGAAGTTTTAGCTATCCTCAATGCTGGAAGGAGAGCGCAATCTTCGAAAAACACCCAACCCTGGCACTTTATCGCCATTCGAGAAAGAGAGCGTCTCATTGCGTTATCCAAATTAGGAGAATGGGCTGGTCATCTTGCTGGTGCAGCGCTTGGTGTGGCAATTCTAACCAGCGATCCAGCAGAACGTTTTTCGATTTTGTTTGATGCCGGTCAAGCGGCTGCATATATGCAACTAGCTGCTTGGGAATTGGGGATAGGGTCGTGTTTGGCAACAATCTATCAACCCGAAGCCGCTAGGGAACTGCTTGGTTTCCCCGCTGAATACCATCTCAGGATTGCTCTCTCGTTTGGTTATCCTAAACACGCAAGTGTATTATCCTCCCCACCGCGCAAAGGAGGTCGTAAACCATTGGAGGAAATTGTCCATTGGGAAAAATGGTGAACTGGTTCAATTCATTCATGAATTCCGGGTCGCTGTAAGGTTTTACCTAATAAGGAGAGAATCTCGGAGGCTGACTCTTCAATTGGCTTGAGAGAGACATCCACCAAAGGCCAGTCTCGTCGCCGATCAAAAATTTCATAAGCATAACTCAATTCTTGGTTGATGTAATCCAGGTCTGCGTATCCGCGAGGAAGTGTACCTAAGCGTTCGATGCGTGCTCGACGCAATTCTGCTAATCTTTCTGGCTTAATGATTAATCCTACCCCACGATGTCTAGGGAGATCAAATAACTCCTTTGGGGGTTCAACTCCTAAAACGATTGGCACATTCGCCACTTTCCATCCCCGATAGGCAAGGTAGAAACTCAATGGTGTCTTGGATGTGCGGGAGACACCGATGAGGACGATTTCAGCCTGGTACAACTCATGAGGATTTTTGCCATCGTCATGTCGAACAGTGTAATCAATGGCTTCAATTCGGTCTAGATAACCCCGATCAAATGGAGTCATTCCTCCGGGTATGCCTTTTGGCTTTAGGGAAAACATTTCGGACAATCGCACCAGCAAGGGCCCCATGATGTCAATCGTCGTTACATCCATTATTCGCCCTTCAGTGACCATCAGGTGCCTTAGTTCCTCGGAAACAAGCGTATGAACGATAATACCTTTGTGTTTAGCAGCCTCTGCGATAACTTGACAAACTTGTTCTTTGGTACGAATTTCACCAATCCGAATTATTTCAACATTTTCAGCATCAAATTGAAGCAAAGCGGACTTAACCACTCGCTCCGCAGTTATACCAGAAGCATCCGAAACTGTATAAATGCGGTGCACCATAAAAGG
>JAOAHK010000250.1 GCA_026415275.1 Anaerolineales bacterium | reverse complement strand
ACTCAAGGAGCTAATGATCGGAAAAACCGAACTAACCCCAAAAGAGGTGTATGAAGCTGCTTCTGCCGGCGATCAGGTCGCCGGGGAAACTGTAAACGAAGTTAGCCGTTTTCTAGCGAATGCCATCCAATTTCTTGCACTGGCTTACGATCCGCAACGGATCGTCCTTGGTGGAGGTGTGGTTTACTCGACCCCTTTATTTTATGAGAACCTTATGCGTGTTATTAATCAACTCTCTCAAGAGAGTTGGGTTTTTCGTCACCTACTCACTCCGAGTTTTATCACAATAACTAAACTGGGATTTCACATTGGCATCCTCGGCGCAGCCGCGTTGGTTCCATAAAACCCTTCCTTTTTAGGTGCATCATCCTCCCAATGGTTGCTGCTGCGTAATGCAATGGATATTCCCGCCGCCCAACAAGATTTCACGCGCCGAGACCCCGACAACCCGCCGTTCGGGAAGACAGCGTTGCAAAGTCTCAAGAGCAAGCTGATCGTGGGGATCATCAAAGGTCGGCACAACCACTCCACCGTTACAAAAGTAAAAGTTGATATATGAGGCTGCCATGCGATCCCCAGCTTGACGGGGTAAAGTACCTTCTACCGCATCCACCCCTTCGGCTTCTTCGGCGGTGATCCGTATCGGATTAGGTTGATGGATCTTAACTACTTCGAGGGAGCGCCCCTTTACATCTCGAAAGCGGCGTAAACGGTCATAAGCATCCTGGGAAATCGGATACTGCGGGTCATTGTGATCATCTGTCCAGGTCAATGCCACTACGCCAGGACGCAAAAAGCAAGCCAGGTTATCCACATGTCCGTTGGTTTCATCGTTATACACGCCCTCACCCAACCACAGGATACATTCCGCTCCCGTATACTCCTTTAGATAAGTTTCGATCTCTTCTTTGCTCAACTCTGGGTTGCGATTTGGGTTAAGCAAGCACTGCTCGGTGGTCAGCAAGGTGCCTTCCCCATCGACATGAATTGAACCGCCTTCTAGCACCAAAGGTGCAGCGTAACGGTCGATCCCTTCGATCTCAGCCACTTTACGTGGCACGAGGTCATCCAAATCCCAGGGGAAATACAACCCTTCCCTCAAGCCACCCCACGCATTAAACATCCAATCCACCAAACGCACAGTTCCCTGCCCATTGACCACAAATGTTGGGCCCACATCGCGCATCCACGAGTCGTTATTGGAGATTTCAACCACGCGAATCTGCGGCGGGAGCATGGCGCGCGCGTTGAGAAACTGACGCTGGTTTACACCCATCACCACCGGTTCGAACTGAGCAATTGCTTTGGCAACAGCGACAAAGGCTTTTTGCGCTGGTTTTGCCCCCAATCGCCAGTTATCCGGTCGTTCTGGCCAGAGCATCCAAGTTTGCTTATGAGGAGCAAACTCGGCAGGCATATAGAAACCATCTTGGCGGGGAGTGGATGATAAAGTGTAAACCATCTTTGCCTCCTTACTTATCCCTCACCCTAACCTGCTCTCTTTTAGGGTGAGAGTCAGCCCCCCTCGCCCGCTGGGAGAGGGGCTGGGGGTGAGGGCTGCTCCCCTCGCCCTGCGGGAGAGGGGCCGGGGGTGAGGGCTCCTCCCCGCGCCCTGTGGGAGAGGGGTGGGGGGTGAGGGCCATCACACAATCTGATGCAAAAATGCCTCAATTTGTCCCTTGTGGTAAGCCTGAAGTTCCGGCGAAGGACGCTTCAGGCGCGGGTAAAGCAGATAGACCAGCAAGCCCTTTTCGGTATGCAGTCGGTTTTCCGATTGATCGAAGATGATCGAGCGGGGGTGGTCCATCACCTCATCGGTCGCTTCAACGCCCCGCGAGGCTGGCAAGCAGTGCATAAATTGGCAATGCGCAGGGGCTTTGTTGAACAGATCGAGATTGACCTGATACTTGGGCATGAACGCCGCCCGTCGTTCGGGAATTTGATCCTCCTGACCAACCCACCACCACAAGTCGGTGTAAATAAAGTCAGCTTGGCGCACAGCTTCCACTGGGTCTTCGGTAATGGTCAAACTGCCACCCGATTCGGCGCAGTTGGCTCTGGCAATTTGCAGCCATTCCTCAGGGGGTTGGTATTTGCGCGGCGCAGCATGGGTGAAGTGCATCCCCAAGCGAGTGCAGATAAACATCAACGACGAGAGCACATTGGTTGCGTCTCCGATGAAGGTCACGTGCAAATCCTCGAGTTGCTTCCCCGCTGGCATATGTTCCATCATGGTCAGCACATCGCACACCACCTGTGTGGGATGATTGTAATCCGTCAGGCCGTTGATCACCGGGACTTCGGCATATTTCGCCAGTTCGGTGATGGTCTCATGCTTGAGCGTGCGGGCAAAGATCGCGTCGCACATGCGCGAAAGCACCTTGGCAGTGTCGTACATCGATTCCCGCACACCCAAGTGGATCTCACCCGGCTTCAGATAAAGCGCGTGTCCACCTAACTCGGTCATGGCAACCTCGAATGAAACGCGAGTGCGCGTGGAAGGTTCCTCGAAGATCATCGCCAACGAGGCATCTTGTAAGAGTTTGGGAGTGCAGCCTTGCTTATCGGCAGCTTTGATCCTGCGAGTCAACTCGATGAGGTCCAAGAGTTCTTGTTTGGAGTAGTCCTGAGTATCAATAAAATGTCTTAAGGTCATACGCTTTTCTCCTTTATGATGAAATTCTATTTCGGCTTTCTTCCCAAGCACGAACAAAAGTGACCGCTAACTCACCTAGACGGTCAAGGTTATACCCTCCTTCTAAAACGATCAATGTAGGCAAATTCAGGCGAGCGATGCACTGCGCCATTGCGGCATAGAAGTCGGTGGTTATGGCAAAGTTTGCCAAAGGGTCTTCTTTGTGCGTATCCAAACCCAAAGAGAGGATGAGGAAACGGGGGGACATCTGAAGCAGCGTTTGTAAGGCTACTTCTAACGCATTGAGATAGGTGCGATCATCCGTATGCGGTGGCAAGGGGAAGTTGCGGTTATACCCTCTTCCTTTTCCCTCGCCCAGCTCATCGACATAACCACTGAAATAGGGGTAAGTGGTCGCCGGATCGCCGTGCAAAGAGATATATCCTACCTGGTCAGTCTCATAAAAAATTTCCTGCGTGCCATTTCCATGATGAAAATCCACATCTAGGATAACCACCCGACCAGCGGAAGACAAAAATTGAGCAGCAATAGCAGCGTTATTGAAATAACAATAGCCCCCACATTGGTGACGAGTGGCATGATGACCCGGCGGACGGCAGGCGGCGAAGACTGTCCGTCCTCCGTTGAGCAAAGCATCTGCACCACTGAGAGCGCATTCCGCCGAAAGGCGAGCAACTTCAAACACTTGAGGGGTAATCGGTGTATAGGTATCAAAGCAATAAAGGCTTGCCTGCGACATCACTGCCGATGCCCGTAGTTCCCAACGATTTGAATAAGGAAAGACAGTAGGGAAGATCACCCCAGAGGGTTTTCCATCCGATTCGGGGTCTAAGAAGGGCATTTGATTGGCATTCTGCAAAAAATGGATATAGTCGATTTCGTGAACAGCTTGAATTGCCCCCAACGGAAAACGTCTCGGCTCTGCTACTTCAGCTAATCCTGCCTGCTGCAGCGCCTCCACCACTCGACGCGCTCTGCCGGACACTTCGGAGGCTTCCACCACCTGACCAAAGTGAATTTGATACGGAGGCTGATACTCCTCTAAATGCGGGGTATAGAAAACGCGCATAGCTCCCTCTTAGACAGTGGATGGTTTTCGTTTCAGAAGTCTTTCGATCTGATGTTCTATGGTATGAAACAGTTGAATGACACCGCCAGGGTAGAAGAGAATAATGGTACAAATCAGCGCACCCAGCAAGGTCAAGCGCAAGGTCCCCGCAAGCCGTAAGAACTCGTTGCCAAAGACGATCACTGCAGCGCCGAGAATTGGCCCGAAAAAGGTGCCCACTCCGCCCAATTCGATCATTGCAATGGTCAGCAAGAAGGGCTCGATCCCGAGCGTTGTGGGAGAGATGTCACCTAAGGCATGGACATACACCCCACCCGCTGCGCCTGTCAAAAGGGAGGATAATGCAAAAACTTTCAAGCGTTCTTTGAATTTATTGACCCCTAAACAATAGGCGAAATTCTCCGAGTCGCGCAATGCAACAAACGCCATACCCGTTGGAGAATGAATCACCCGATAGATAATGAATAACACGATCAGGAAGAAGGCAAAACAAATGTAATACGCTCCTGTTTTATCCATGCCGGGGTAAAAGGGAGGAATTTCATGCAGCCCCATTGCCCCACCCGTGATGCCACGCGTCTGAGTCAGCAAGGAAGGCAAGGTATCGGCAAAAATCAAGGTCAATAGGGCGATATAAATCCCGCTCAAGCGCAGAGCAGGCAACCCCAAAGCTAGGGTGACCACCAATGAGGTAACTACTCCGGCGATCGGAACGGTTAAGAAC
>JAOAHK010000249.1 GCA_026415275.1 Anaerolineales bacterium | reverse complement strand
ATGTGACACTACCTGACAGCCCGTAACCCATTGGTCATTGCGAGGCGACTTTTTGCCGCCCGAAGCAATCTCAAGATGCAGTTTAGAAGATTTCCTCATCGCCTGCTGTGGCTCCCAATGACCTTCCAGGAAATAAAGTAGACGCTGGTTTTTTAACGCTTGCAAAAAGTGATAAGTTTCTCCAGGAAATTAAACCATCCCGTAAACACACAGGGTCTTTCAATAGGCAAGTGATATTAGATGGTCCCGTAGCCGAGGCTTATCCCGAACGAGTAAGGCGCTCGAGATGTGTGCTGTCTATATAGCGATGGATTGAGAATGTTGGAGCGTAATACCGTAGTTGGGCTATGGCAGCGCGAGTTATGCCTTATGATATACGATAGATGAGAGATATAAGTCCACTGCAAAAAGCCCGTTTCACCGCCGATGCGCAGAGCACGCAGAGACTTTGCTTTTGCTAATGTAGAACTCTGCGCTCTCGGCGTCTCTGCGGGGAGTTTTTGCAGTAGAGTCAGATATGCTTTGGTGGACGAGAGGTTCAATGAAATGACCGCTCGGGTAGATTTTATCAAGAGAATGCCTGCTGTGTCAATGTCTTGGAGTGTGAAAATATACTGGATGTGGGCTGCTGGTTTATCACTTTTGTACTTAGCTTCACCCATTGTTTCGTATCTGATTTTTTTGGAACTAATCCCTGAAGTCCCTCTCATGGTATTCTTTGGTGGACTGCTTGTTCCAACTTTCATGGTTCGTTTGTGGTTTCTCTTAACTGGTCAGTTGCGTTTTTTAAACCGGGAATCCCTTTTTAGCTTCATTCTCTTGGTATGGGTTTCGATATTGCAACTTTTGTGGTATCCAATAGTTTCTGCGTGGATTGACCCCAGTGATGTGTTGTCTACCCTTGCGCTCACCTTCGTGATTCCATGGTTGCTTTGGTTGGGCGGAGAATCTTTGGCTTATCTCCTTCACAGGGAGAGTTTCACGAAGATTATTGTGGTGGTTTATCTATCTCTTTCTTGTGCTGTTATATATGGGATATGGCAAGGTTATAACTTATACGGGCTTCTTATTATGGCTCTTCAGAAGCAACTTACAGGCGAATTCTACAATTCGTATATTCCGCTTGCCGATTCGTTAGCAATTGTAGGCTTGTTGCTAATGGGCACGCGCAGGTGTAATAATGTTTATGTCCGCCTAGGGGTTTATATTACCACGGCTGTTCTGTTGATTTTTACTTTTTCCCGCGCGGCCTTTCTTACCTTCGTTGGAGTTGGCCTTGCTTTTCTCTGGGTTAGTGTCCAGTTTCGGCAAAAACGACAGATATTGGGATTTATTCTAGGAGCAGGGATAATTATACTGATGCTTTCTTTGATAATGACCGATATACCTCGCAAGACGATGGTCTATTTGGAGGGGGTACAATATTTAATTGGCCGTGTTCGAAGCTTGTTAGCTGGGACTGATAACTCTTTCCAGCTACGTTCAGAATTTTTGACAAGAGGTATGGAGAGCCTGAAGCGTCACTGGCTACTTGGTGCTTTTATGAACGAGGCGATAGAAGGTGAGGGGAAGGGAACTTATATTCATAATTGGCTGTCTTTCTGGATTTCGTATGGGATTGGCCCATTCTTGCTATCTCTGTGGTGCTTGGTTCGGCTTTTAATTAAAAGCTGGAAAGCGCGTCGAAATTCTTGCTTATCACATTTGGCGTTTGGTCTTGTGCTTTTCTGTTTTGTGGCTGTTGTTGCAGCGCGCTCTTATATTTGGCCATATATATGGTTTGCTCTTGGATTCGCTGGAGTAGCTTCAAGTACATTAAGGTGAATTTTGGGCAATCGGTTATAACAGCGTGGTTACTGTCGAGGTGGCCGTTGGTGGAGAAAACCGGTGCGGAGTCTGAACATGAAAATCGCTATTCTTTCATTTTATGGAAGGCAGAAGAGAATCATCTCGTCAAACCGGATTTATGGTTTGTTGCAAGGTTTGTCGAAATTGGGAGCAATGGTTTACTTTTTCACAGCTCCTACTTCTTTTCCTCCTGATGAATGTTTTGATTTGTCTTTCTGCGAAGATGTCATAGAGTTTTCGGTGCTTTCTGTACCAAAGTGGATTTATGAGATTGGCAGAGGAATTTTTCAAGGGGTTGCCCCTTTTAAGTTGTTTCCCGAGAGTTGGGCAAAAAGCTCAAACCCAGAAAAGGATGTTTGGCCACGTAGCTTGGTAAGTGGCTTATGGTATTGGCGTTATTCAAGCCCAATTTTCAGAGATAATGTTGAGGGAGAGGGATTTTTTGTCCTGAAACAGCGCACAGCTTATAGATTGCTTCGTTATGTTCTTAGGAATGAAGTGCGCATTCTCTTTACGAGTCATAATCCCCCGATTTCACATGAGCTAGGCCTTTTTCTCAAGAGAAAGTTGGGGTCAAGACTTTATTGGATAGCTGATTTCAGGGATCCCCTAATAGATGAGTATATCTACATAACCAGCCTGTCCCCTAGATTAGCAAGGCTTCAAAGAGCCACCTTTCTTTTTGCTGATTTGGTGACGATGGTCTCACACTCTATGATAGAAGATGCCTTGGATTTTGTACAAAGGATGGGTTTAAATATCGAAGAAAATAAGTTTTTTTGTCTTTATAATGGCTTTTTTGATTTTCCGAAGCCCGTTTCGGAGAAGATAACTAAAGAAAGGCCGTTAATGATTAGTTATACAGGAACAATCTTCCCTGGGAAACGAGACATCTCGGCTCTACTTAATGCTTTTTCCGTCCTTTCTGAAGAAGAGCGGAATGAAATTGGGTTCACATATGTTGGACCTCAATCTGGCTTGATAGCGAGTCTGATTGATAGATTCGGCTTACGTTCGGTGTGCCAAGCAATTAGGACGGTAGACAAAGAAACGGCTTTGTCAATTCAGGGCGCGTCTGATATCCTTTTACTTCTTAAAAGCGATACTGATCGGGGGGTATTTACCGGCAAGTTTTTTGAGTATCTGTTTAGCGGGAAGCCTATTCTGGTTGTGGGAGATAGGGATGAAGAATTTAATAACGTTGCGTTCCAGATTGGTGGGATCAGAATAGTTCCGAACGGTCTTGAAGGCAGCAAACAAATCGCTGAGATTTTAAGGACTCTTTTGAGAGGTTCTGGCACTCCAGAAGTAGTAAGGGCAGTCTTTGGCGAGCGTAAGGAAGAAAAAGTCCGTCGGTTCCATTGGAGTTATCTTTCAAAATCTCTCTATGATAGGATTGCTCAGGATTTAGGACTTGTGATGGAGGATTAGAGCGGTGAAGGTTGCTTTGCTGGCTTTATCTGTTCGGGGAGCAATGGGACAGTATTTGGAAGCACTCGTTCCCCATTTGGCTAAAAGGGTTGAAACACATTTATTTGTCCCAGTGCATTTTCCGGGGCAACTGGACCCAGCGTTTGTACACTCCTTTGAAACAGGTCGGAATTGGGTTAGAGCATTTTTCAGGCTAATCAATCCCTTGCTTGCTCGTAGTCTTTGGAAAAAGATATATGCTATTAGGCCAACATTGATTCATATCTTCAGCGGGGAGGGCTATCCATGGATTTTGTTAATCAGCTATTGGGTCTGTCGGGAAAAAATTCCTATATTTTTAACCATGCATGATCCCGAACTACATATAGGTTGCAGTATTTGGGAGTATGCAAATGGGGTTCTCAGAAGATTGATTGTGCCTCGGGCACACAGCGTACATGTTCACAGCAAAGTTTTTATAAAATCTGCCCAGAATTTAGGAGCCCATAATGTGACTGTCATTCCCCACGGAAGTATAGCAGAGCGCTTTACTAAGCACTACTGCCCCGATAGGCGTCGCGAACCGATAGCGCTCTTTTTTGGTCGCTTAGAGCCGTACAAAGGCTTGGGCCTTTTGGTTGAGGCCGGATTAAAGTTGCAAGGCAAGTTACGAATAGTAATCGCAGGTCCGGGCCGCATACCCTCAAAGGTCCGAAAGGTAATCCAAGAGCATCCAGAATGGTTTGAGCTCAGAAATTGCTTTATTTCAGACGAAGAAGTGGCAGAACTATTTCAAAGGGCTTCGGTTTTGGTTTTGCCTTACCTCCAAGCAACTCAGTCATCTCTTCCTTTAATTGCCGCGGCCTTTGGAGTACCCGTAGTATCTACTGCCGTAGGTGCCTTCGTAGAGGATGTACCTCGGGTCGGGGGGATTTTGGTGCCTCCCGGAGATGCTTCGGCTCTAGCAAATGGTATGCTGGAAGCCATAGGAACCAGTCCTTTGTATCCCACTGAATTAGAGATGAGTGCTTTGTCTGCGAAGTTTGTAGAGTGGTATCGGACTGGATTAGAAAGAGCGATTGATCATCAATAGTACGGAGGATCACTTGCTAGGTAATGCGCGCTTCGTGTTCTTCACCCAGCACGACTTTAATCTTTACCGCTTCCGCATGCCCGTGATGCTAGCGCTGGTGGGACGGGGGG
>JAOAHK010000248.1 GCA_026415275.1 Anaerolineales bacterium | reverse complement strand
GCCGCAAACACATCATCGAAGCCTGTGAAGCCTCATTGCGCCGCTTGCAAACAGACTACATCGACCTCTATCAAACACACGCTTGGGATCCTGCTACGCCTCTAGACGAAACTCTGCGGGCGCTGGATGACCTCGTGCACGCAGGGAAGGTGCGCTATCTCGGCTGTTCCAATATCCCAGCCTGGCACTTGATGGAGGCATTGTGGATCAGCGATAAGCACAACCTGATGAGATATGAGTCACTTCAACCGCATTACAATCTGATCCATCGTGCCGAGTACGAGCGCGAATTGCAAGCTGTTTGTGCAAAATTTGGAATCGGTGTCATTCCGTACTCCCCCATTGCCGGTGGATTGCTCAGCGGCAAGTATCGTCGCGGGTATCAGCCAAAAGAGGGGACGCGTGGCTGGAACCTGCGTCATGCGTTCACCGAGCGCAATTTCCGCATTATTGACCGACTCGAGGAGATGGCTAAACAAAAAGGAAAAACCATCCTGCAAATTGCTCTAGCGTGGGTGATGCACCAACCCACGATCACCAGCCCCATCGTTGGCGCGAATACGGTTGAGCAGTTGCGGGAGATTCTTGGCGCTTTGGAGGTGCGGTTGACCGCCGAGGAGCTAGAAACGCTGGATCAGATCAGCCGCTGGAGCGAGGATAGCTGATCTAGATAAAAAATCTCCCGCTATTTATCCTTTTAGCGGGAGATTTCGTGTTGCCGCTGTTTCAGGCGCGGATTTCTTGGCGTTGGAATAGAACGTAACTAAGGGCGAACAACAGGATTGTAACGGCAATCAGCCCTGTGAACTGCGGCCAGATAATCAACACACTCTGACGCAGCGGAAGCGGAGAACCCATCACTGCCCCCTCCAATTGGAAGGGTAACAGCAAGCCCGTGCTGCGCACGGTAGGCTGTAAGAGGGCAAGCATAGTTTCGGCGTAAAGGGTGTTGGGCGAAAGCCGAGAGAGCGCCAGTTGGGTTTCGGTCTGACGCACAATTTCGGTCAGGGTGCCGATCTGAACCGGGCTGATGATCTGAGCGAACAAACTTGCCAAGATACCCCAGAAGACCGTGAAGAACAACCAGACGGCGATCGATGCTAAGGCCGCTGTCGCTGGTTGGCGAAAAATGATCGAAAAGACCATCGCCACCGCCAGCCAGATGCCACCATAGAAGATGGTGGTCACCAAGAACAACAAGCTGCGCGCCACTTCTTCTGTGTTTGGTGGTAAACCAAGCCCGACAATGCCTAAACCAAAGATAAGCAGCCAGATTGCTGTCAGCACGAGGGCAAGGGTGAAGAAAGCGCCTAAGAATTTGCCCATCAGCAAGGCATCGCGGTAAATTGGTTGCGCCAGCACACGGGAAAGTGTGCGGCGGTTAAATTCGCCATTGACCGAATCAAACGTTAGGGCGATGCTGATCAATGGCACCAAGAAGACCAAGAAACCGATGAAGGCCGGCAAAGGATCCCTTGAAGTTGTGAACAGCTTGAGGAACAGAAATGGGTCTTGCCCCACGGTTTCACGTAAGACCTGCATGGCAGCGTACACCGAACCCGCAGCAGTCAAGACGATCAAAACTTCTAGGATGCGCATGCGGGCGCTGGTCATATGGTCAGCCATTTCTTTGGTGACCACTGCCCACAGGCCGGTCCACGGCGATCCTTCGCGTTCCACAGGTTGAGACGAGGGTTTACTCCGTTTGGGCATGTTTCACCTCCTCAAAGTAGCGGGCATAGATTTCATCGAGGCTTTGAGCTTCAACCTCCAAGCCAAGCAAATCCGCTCCGCTTTGCACCACCGCTCTGGCAACTTCTGGGCGAATGTCTTTTTCGGCTTCCACTTCGTAGCGCGTGCCTTCCAAATGGCGCACACCCACCTGTCCCGGCACTTTTTCAAGCGCTTCGAGGATTTTTTCAGGTGTGCCTTGCGCATCAAGAACAATCCGGTAGGCTCGCCCTAAGACCTTTTTCGCCAACTCACTGACCGTGCCTTCGAGAACCATCCGCCCGCGATGGAAAAGCCCAACCCGGTCACACACGATCTGCACCTGATGCAGCAAGTGCGAAGAAAGCAAGATGGTAATCCCTTCTTCTTTGAGCGAGTGGATCATGTGCAGGAATTCGCGCGCCCGTTCGGGATCAAGGCCTTGGGTAGGCTCATCCATAATGATCAATTGCGGTTGCTTGATCAAAACATCGGCAACGCCTAATCGCTGGCGCATACCGCGTGAGTAGGTGCCCACGCGTTGATCTGCAACATCAAATAAACCCACTCGAGCTAGCACTTCATCAATGCGTTGGTATGCTGTGGCGCCGGACAAGCCATTCAATTTTGCGATATAAATCAGGTTTTCTCGGGCGGTTAATTCATCGTAGAAACCGACCGTATCGGGGATATAGCCGACCTTTGATTTTACACTGAGGGTCTTGCGGGTAGGGTCCATCCCCAGCACAGTTACCTTGCCTGAAGTTGGGTCGGTTAGTCCTAGGAGCATGAGGATGGTTGTGGTCTTCCCGGCGCCATTCGGGCCGAGAAGACCAAAGACTTCACCTTTTTCAACCCGCAAATTTAGGTTGTTAACAGCCGTAAATCCATCGTATTTCTTGGTCAGGTTAACGGTTTCGATGACATACTCGCTCATCCCTGACCTCCTTTCTAGCTTAGCGGCGGCCGAAGCGCATGACAGCCATTGCCACGACGCCCACTGCAATGGCAATCAGGACGATCCCTACAACTCCCCATAGGGTCGAGGTCAACACGGTGATGCGGAACTCGGCTGTTTTGCTAGCACCTTCGTTGGGACGGGCAGTGATGTTGACGATGTAGTCACCAGCAACCGCTTTTTCGCTGGGGCGGATGGTGGCGTTCACCTCAACTTGTTCCCCGGCTGGAATCTGTTCAATCGTCTGCGGATCAAACGAGACATTCCAACCACTGGGTTCGCTGGAGCTGAGCTGAACACCCAGGGCAGGGGCACTTCCATTGTTGCGCACAATGACCTTTAGACTCGAATCCCGCCCAGCATACGCCTGCCCCGAAAGCCGACCATCGGGAGCAGTGATTGAAATCTCCGCTTGGCCTGTGACTTCAGCGACCAAGTCTAATTCGGCGCGAGCTTCAGCGCCTTCGGCAATGATCTTAATCGGGTAACTGCCGGCTGCCACGTTCGAAATAGGTTGAACTTCTACAGACAGCCGCTTGGTATCTTTGGATGGCAAGGGCAAATTGGTAATTTCTTGCCCAGTGAGACGGAACTTGACTTGGAATTGAGGGTCAACCTCGGCAGACAGATTGACGGAAAGCTCATCACTGCCATCGTTCTTGAGACTGACATCATAGCGGAAGGTTTGGGTAGGTGAACCGCGCAGGGTGGGTAAATCGCAATCCAGGGAAATGGATGGCGGGGTTTTCTCCTGAACGGTAATTTGGATGGTTAACTCACTCTGTTCCGCTTCACCTTTGGCGCGGAGGACAAAGGTGTAGTCCCCGGGCTGAACTTCTTTCGGCTGCTCAAGGCGAAGGTCAACATCGGTGTCAGCATCGGGCTCGACGAATGCCGATTTGACGATCTTCCCTCCACCGCGGAAGGTCACCGTCCAACCCTCAGGGACTTTTACAGTCTCTAATTGAACGACCTGAGGCTTGGTTCCGCCGCGCAGAATCAAGGGGATATTAACGGTTTCACCCAAGCCAACTACTTGACTAGGGTAATTGGTGAAGAGAGTCAACGGCCAAGGAGTAGGTTCGGGTGTCGTTGAACCCTCCTGCGCAGCAACAGGGTTCACAAACCCAATGAGAAGGAGAGCAAATAGTATCAGTGTTGTGGGTACGAAAATGCGGCGCATCATACGTCCTCCTATTTTTATTAAGAATGTTTTTTTATCGGCGAGTCAATCGATTGCTCGACAGACTCTGCTGATTATATATCGTTTTTGTTCAACTAATTACACAATTTTTTCAACCTCCTTAAAAAGCGAAATGAGCGCGGAAGGACTCGAACCTTCAGCCAATGGCTTAAAAGGCCACTGCTCTGCCGTTGAGCTACGCGCCCATGCGAACCAAATTTTATCACGATCTGTCGCTCACGTCAACCATCATCCGTGAGCCATATCCCTCGCCCCATGGGAGAGGGGGTGAGGTCAGGATTGAATCGCTATCTCTAATCAGCCATAATATCCTATGTGACAAAGTTATTCTCCGACACTCACCCCCAAATCGAGGAATTGCAAATCCGTCTCTGGCGGCGAGCAAGTCCAGCCTATAAATTGCGCTCCTTTGCTCAACTCAATGCTTTCAGCGCTATGCCCTTCCAGTAAGTGGCTTACGAACTCGCTTTACCAATCTCAGCGAAGCTGAGTTAAGACTCAATTAGCTATTTTGTTATCTAGGGAGCAATTTCTCCACGCGCCGAATTATAAAACTTCCATACCTGAAGGTCTTGTGACGATTACTCAAAAAGAGACCGCAGTGTTGGATAGACTCAGTGT
>JAOAHK010000247.1 GCA_026415275.1 Anaerolineales bacterium | reverse complement strand
GGCATTCCCCATGGATTGCCTTGTCTCTCCAGATTGCGCATAACATCGCTGACTGATTTTTGAACGTTACCTGTCGTCAAGACTTGATAACGTCGCAGGTCAATGACTTCGTCAATCGGATTGACGAAAGTAGGGCATTTCTTAAGGCAGGCTCCGCATGTTGTACAGTACCAAGGGAAATCTTCTGAAAGGACTTCTCCAAGCAACTCGTGAGCGCCGTTTCCGTTTCCGTAGATCAGAGATTGTTGCATGGCGGAACGTAAGGATTGAATTAAGGTTTTGGGCGAATAGGGCATTCCGCTAAATGTCGCTGGACAGGCTTCCTCACAGCGTCCACAGCGCACACAGGTCTCAAACATAAGGAGCTGGGAGGAGGTAAATTGATCAACAGACCCGACACCCAGAATTTCAGCTTCTTCAATATTTTCAATTTTTGTCAATTCACCAGCCTTTTTGCGAGGATGGAAGAAGACATTGAGTGGAGCTAAGACAAGATGACGCAACTTTGTGAAGGGAATGGTCGCTGCAAAGGTTAAGCCAAGCCCGACATGAACCCAAAAGAAGGCATCATGTAAATTCGCTGCTGAGGATGGGGTTACACCTAGTGCCATCAGAACTTTTGCCCAAATATTCCCAAATGGGGACCAATTTGCCCAAGCAACAGGATTGGCGATCAGGCGAAATGCTTCAGTGGTGTAGCCGGCGAGGGGAATCAGGGTCAAAATAACCAATGCATAGACATCATCCCACTGGGTATCTAGGCTTTTTGGTTTCCATATAAAGCGCCGTAAGGCAGCCATGATGACTCCGAGGAAGATAAACAAACCAGCGAAGTCCATAATCAGCTCATACCACAAATAAGCCGCGTTGCGTGGGAAATTGGTCAATTCAAACGGGGTAAATAACTTCATTTGCATCAGGTTGATCGCAGTCCCGATAACTTGTATCGTTACACCCCAAAAGATAAAACCATGCATAACACCAGCATAAACCTTTTGATAAATGCGAACTTGGGCAATGGCATCCACAAGTAGGTCGCGAAAATTAGAGCGATGCGCTTTCAAACAGTTTCCAAAACGCACTAACCAATTGGTCGATAGCGGTGTATTTGCAGATGAAAGAGTTTCTGTTGTCATTGCTGGTTGCCTCCGATATAGATTTCACCATTAAGAACGTTTACGGCATAAGACTTAAGTGGGGCCGATGTTGGTCCATGGATGACATGTCCATCAATTGGATCGAATGCTGCATCATGGCAGGGGCAGATAAAGGCTTGTTTATCTTTATCCCATTTGACTAAACAGGCAAAGTGAGTGCAAACTGCAGAGTATGCCCGCAGACCTTCTGGGGTGTTCACAACAAGTGCAGGATAACGGCCAAAGCCAACTGCCTTGCTTTCATTCATGGGGATTTCATCCACCTTTCCAACTAAGACCGGTTCTGAGGGCTCTTCTTCTAATTTCGGTGGATAGAAGTAGGCGACAATCGGAGCCGTCAGAGCTGCTAATCCGGTTACGGCTAAAATTCGATTTAGTAACTTGACGAATTCACGGCGAGTGATGTTCTTATCCATGTTTAACTAACTCCTCCCCAGATGGTTAAGGCGATTAGAATCAACATCCCAATGGCGACAATGATAGCTCGGATTTTTGTTGGTTTTAGGTCTGTTTCTTTCTTGCGGTCAAAGAAGGGCCAGAGGGCGAGGACAACAACCCCAATAATCGGGATCAAAACCCCCGTCGTTTTGGGGACAAACTTCAGGAGTTGATACAAGCCGAGAAAATACCATTCTGGTTTGACGTGTGCAGGCGTATTGAATGGATCGGCTGGTTCTTCTAAGCCAACCGGATTGATCAGTCCTAGAATACCGATGATGACTGCGAGGACGACGATCCCAATCATCACTCGGAATTCGCGCATAAACTGGTCAGGAAAGAAGGGGATGGTTTCTTCATTACCAAGTTGTTCGTGAGGCATAAATCACTCCTTCTGATATAGGTTTAGAGAGGTCGCATTACGCCTTGGCGACGAACCATGAGGAAGTGGGCAAACATCATTGCCACTGTCATCAGCGGAATGCCTATAACATGAAGCGCATAAAAGCGACTCAAGGTTTCTCCAGAGACATCCCATCCAACGCGGAGAAATACAAGAGCTAGATTTCCGATGATTGGAACAGCACCAGCAATTTCCGAGCCCACCGTGGTTGCCCAAAAGGCTCTTTGATCCCACGGAAGAAGGTAACCGGTAAAGCCAAAAGCCAGTGTGAGGATCAAGAGAAGAACGCCGCTAACCCAATTCATCTCACGCGGATTCTTGTAGGCACCCATGATAAAGACGCGCAACATATGGGCTGTGCACATCAAGATCATGCCATTAGCTGCCCAATGGTGGATGGCACGGATTGCTGCCCCAAAGCGAACTTGAGTTTCGATGTATTGGATGCTTGCATACGCTGCTTCGGGAGTGGGTTTGTAATAAAAGGCTAACATGATACCGGTTAGCCCTTGAACTACAAAGAGAAATGCGGTGATGCCACCAAGACAATAAAACCAGCGGAGTGCATATTTCGGTACCGGTTTTTTCAAGACTTTTGAGAGTGGTTCAGAGATTTCATAACGCTCATCAACCCATTCAACCGTCCGGTTCGTCAGCGGTTTCCAAGTCTTTCGGTTGAGGATGACACTGCCAGTGCGGTACATCCCAAAGGCAAAAATCAAGCCCATTGTGCCAAAAATTGCCCAGCGGGCGAGCGGAGTCCAGAGATTTTTGTTTTCACCCGTTATATGACAATGAAGGCAAGGGTCTTGTTTCGGAGGTGGCAAATTGGCAGGCAAGGCGTACTGTGGATTTAGACTGCCTTGTAGGATGGATTCGACTTTTGGTAGTGACGGTACTTCACCAGATGGTGATGATCCCAATTTCTCTGGGGGAGGGCTCTGATTGGCAAGAACGTGGACGGTTAGGGATGTTAACAGGATGGTTGTTAAGATTAAGCTGAATAGAAACACTTTTCTATGTAATTTTCCAATTGCAACTTTGCCAATTTTTTTTCTCATACTTCACCTCTGAATGGAAAGATCAATTCAACTCCAGCATAAGAATAGCAAGAGTTAAAATTCTTGTCATCCAATCTAAGCCTGAATTTCCTCAGGTGAAGACCTTAATTAATAAGGGAATATAAGATTAATTTAGGGATTCAAATTGGTTTTTGAGAAGTTTCTTATGAGTGGATCGTTAGATATCAATGATCTTTTTTTGGATGGCGTATTTAATCAATTCTCCACGATCGTGTAGGTCTAGCTTTTTCATCAGATTTAGACGGTGAGCTTGCACAGTTTTGATCGATATCGATAGGATTTCAGCAATTTGCTTATTGGTGTACCCTTCTGCGATCAGTTGAAGAATTTGTCGTTCACGGTCGGTCAGTCCATCGGAAGAATCTCGCGAGGACAAATCACCCCAGCGAAGGTAGTCGGTAACAATCAAGCGGGTAATCGCTGGCGACAAGATGACTTCTCCCTTGTTTACCGATCGAATCGCTCCTAATAGCTCACGCGCAGCAGCATCTTTCAAGATATAACCCATCGCTCCAGCAGCCAAGACTTGACGGATGTATTCTTCGTTCTCGTGCATTGTCAGAATCAAGATTTTAGCATGAGGATTCATTTTGCGAATCTGACGGGTTGCCTCAAGTCCATTGAGCAGTGGCATTGCGAGATCCATCAAAATCACATCCGGTTTCAGTGAGTCGGCAAGTTTTACAACTGTAATTCCATCTTCGGCTTCGCCAACAACCTCCATGTCAGGTTCATCTTCAATCAGCGAGCGTATACCATCGCGTAAGATTGTGTGGTCGTCAGCAAGTAGGATCCGAATTTTCATCTAGACCACCTTCTGTAAAATATGGGAAGGAATCTCAATCGTAATTGTGGTACCGAGCTGTTCGACAGAAGTAATGGAGAATTTTGCTTGGATTGTCTCTGCGCGCTCTTTCATCCCCAGCAAGCCCCATCTGCGATGGATGAGGGCTTGGCGTTCATAATCTCTGCTATCAAAGCCAATGCCGTTATCTTGGACAATTAGGGTGATCCCATGCTCGTTAGTTCGGAGAGAGATGCGCGCTTCAGTGGCTTGAGCGTGTTTTATGATATTGTTGATCGCTTCTTGGGCAATGCGGAATAGGGAGGTGCTGATCCAATCGGGTAAATAAGGTAGCTCTTCTGGTGCTTCGAATTCAAAGCGTATGCCTGCTTCCTCCAACCGACTTCGACCATACCAGCGGATAGCGGGGATCAATCCTAAATCATCCAAGATCGAGGGCCGTAAATCGAGGATAATTTTTCGTAACTCTTTGAGTGTATTGGCGGTTAATTGACGGCAAGCCGAAACTTTTTCTCGGATCTCGGGTGACTGATCCGTTAATCGCCCCTCGATTCTCTCTAGGTTGAACAAGAGAGATGAAAGGGCTTGACCCGTGTCATCGTGTAATGATTGGGCGATCCTTTTC
>JAOAHK010000246.1 GCA_026415275.1 Anaerolineales bacterium | reverse complement strand
TCAATGCTCTAACCCCCGGAGGGGTATATAATCAACATGATGAAGAATTCGTGCGCGCCTACTCCGCTCGCACCATGCTGGGGCGTATGGCACGCAAAGATGACCTCAACGGGGCGTTGCTCTTTTTAGCTTCGGATGCCTCGGAGTACATGACCGGGGCAAATCTGATCGTTGATGGCGGTTGGAGTGCTTGGTGAGGAAGTTGAAATGGATGGTCAAACCGAAGTCTTAGCTTTGATTCCCGCCCGGGGTGGATCCAAAAGCATCCCGCGCAAGAATATCCGGCCCTTTTATGGGCACCCTCTCATTGCGTATAGCATTGCTGCTGGGTTAGCGGCTGAAACGGTGACGCGCGTCATTGTCTCAACTGACGATGAAGAGATTGCTGCAATTGCCCGCCAATATGGTGCCGAGGTGCCGTTCCTGCGCCCTTCTGAGTTTGCCCAAGACAATACTCCCGATCTGCCAGTCTTCCTTCATGCTTTGCAGTGGTTGGCGGAGCATGAACAGTATCATCCTCAAATCGTAGTGCAATTACGTCCCACCTCGCCGTTGCGTCGGGTGCAGCACATCGATCAAGCGGTCTATAAGCTGATGTTGCAGCCCGAAGCCGACTCGGTGCGCGCGGTGATCGAGCCGTTTCAGAACCCTTATAAAATGTGGCGAATTGACTCCGCTGGTTTCATGCGCCCTTTGTTAGAAATCGATATACCCGAAGCCTATAACCAACCCCGCCAAGCCCTCCCCACAGTGTATTGGCAAACTGGGTATGTCGATGTAGCTTGGAGCGATACGATTTTGGAGAAACGCTCGATGACTGGCGAGCGAATTTTACCCCTGATCATGCCCTCCTCTGAATGGATCGACATCGATTCCGAAGACGATTGGCTGCGCGCCGAACGTCTGTTGGAAAGTGGTGAAATCACTTGGGACGATCTGGGCTTCGAACCCGATCGCTACCTACACCTAAATTGGTAAAGCTATGCCTTTATGTCTCATTTTAGTAAACGGTTAAACCCTGCCTGTTCAAAGTGGTGATCTGTCGTTAGTGCTTCGCGAATATCTCTTTCTTCCATTACGACAAAACTTGCGCAATCGGTCAAGCTCCATTGCTTGTCTTGACGATTTCTTAAGAGCCGCCATGCTCTATCGTCTAACAAAGGATCGATATGAATAACTTCGACTAGAGGGGATTGTTTGATGCTGTCGATAAAAGCAATCACTTTTGACCTTGGGATGTTAAGAGGGCTTGACATTAACGAGACAAGTTCAAGAAGGATGTAATTCGTTGTAATAAGTTGGTTTCTTTGTTGGCGAGTGGTTTGATAAATGTTTACAGCTAAAGAGTGATAAGGTTGCGAAGGATCGACTAAGTTCCCCCACCCTGCAGTATCAACAAAAATATGGTACATAGGCATTTGCCTTATTCTTGTGTTTTCCTCAGATGTTCGAGAATTGACTCGCCAAGATAGCGATCATGTTGATCTGCCCAACCTTCGATGCCGGTGCGAAAGGCACCAATAAACTGATCCAGCGGATCAACATTAGACTCCTGTAGTGCATTGGTTAGACAATCTATGGCAAATTGTTCTGGGGTCTTTCCGGTCCTTTCGGCTAACTTTTCTAAGACCTGGTAGATATGGTCAGGCAATTCTAAACTCAACGTTCTTTCCACAGTCATTTACTCCTTTAAACCATCCTAACTATTATAACCTATATCTTTTCGTCTGATTTTAGGTTCTCTAGGAATCGGATGGCGGTGATCGGATTTGGGGGCAAAAAAGCTGATTTCTGCAAGAATTATCCCGGGATACTGGGACCACCACATCAAATCCGAAAGAGTCCGGGAATAAACTCATCTAAAGTACCGGTTAAGTTCCACTTAGAGCATCGCCCGCGGCCTGACTTCCCACTCTAGGCGATCTCCCAATCTCTCCATAGCAACATCTAGGTCGTAATCCGCTTGTAACCCAAGCCAAAATTGCGGGGAAGTGCCGAAGTAACGAGCCAATCGCAGAGCGGTATCTGCCGTAATTCGCCGTTCTCCCAAAACAATCTCGTTAATTCGTCGCGGGTCAACCCCGATCTCAATTGCCAATCGGTTTTGGCTCAGGTTCAGGGGCTTCAAAAACTCTTCTAGAAGAACTTCGCCAGGATGAACAGGTTTTAGTATTTCATTCATCACTACCAACCTCTCTAATGATAATCGGTGATCTCAACCTCATAAGCATTGCCGTCTTCCCATTGGAAACAGATGCGCCATTGATCGTTGATATGTATGCTCCACTGTCCTTCTCGGTTTCCGCTCAACCTCTTCAAACGGTTTGCAGGCGGGGCTCTTAAGTCATTCAAAGAGATTGCGTTATTGATCATTCGCAATTTACGCAGTGCTACTTGTTGAATATCGTTAGGCAACTTATTGGAACGTTGGCGTCGGAAAATTTTTTCTGTCTCTTTATCCCTAAAGCTCTTGATCACGAAATTATTTTATAGCGAAATACGCTAGGTGTCAAGCACTAAACAAGTTTAAGGGAAAAGCACGACCTTTGTATTTGTATCCCAAGGCATTGTACTTTGAAAAAAGTTAATCGTCTTTCTCCTATTTTAAGAAACCCTAACCCCTTTATTTCGGGATTAAAAGTACAATCGATCGTGAAGAAACATTTCTAGGAGTAACTTATGCCTGTGATTAAAATTGGTGACCGTTTGGTTGGAGATGGCCAACCCACCTATATTATCGCCGAGATCGGTGTCAACCATAATGGCATCCTAGCATTGGCATTAAAATTGATCGACATCGCCGCCGATGCCGGCGCCGATGCGGTCAAGTTCCAGAAGCGCAAACTGGATCAGCTCTACGCCAAAAAGTATCTCGAAAACGCCAACGCTGGCGAAAAGACTTTGCGTTATCTGTTGCCTATCTTGCAACAAGTGGAATTGCCAGAGCATGACTTTTACACCATTGTCGAACATTGCCAAAAGCGCAACATTACATTTCTCTGCTCTGCTTTTGACCCTGAAAGCGCTGATTTCCTCGAAACCCTTGGCGTGCCCGCTTACAAGGTAGCATCTGCCGACTTGACCAATTTGCCCCTCTTGGATCATCTCGCCTCTAAAGGCAAACCTTTGATCCTTTCTACCGGCATGTCACGCATGGAAGAGGTGGAATTTACGGTTAACTTTCTCAAACAACGCAAGGTGGAATTTGCCCTCTTACACTGTAACAGCACCTATCCAGCCGCCTTCGAAGACATCAATTTGCTCTTCATGAATCAATTGCGCCGCTTTGGTGTGCCGGTGGGCTATTCCGGGCATGAACGGGGTATCGCCGTCTCGACCGTAGCTTCAGCTCTCGGCGCATCGATTATTGAACGTCACCTCACCCTCGACCGCACCATGGAAGGCCCCGATCATGCTGCCAGCCTCGAGCCGCAGGGTTTTAAGAAAATGGTGCGCGATATCCGTCAAGTGGCGCTCGCCCTCGGCACTGGCGAAGAAAAATTCTTCTCCCGCGGCGAAATCTTGAACCGCGAGGTCTTGGGCAAGAGCTTGGTGGCTGCCAAACGGATTGAGGTTGGCGAAGTGATCACCCGCGACAAGATCGCCGTCAAGGGTCCGGCGCTGGGTCTCTCGCCGCAGCACTATGAACAACTGTTGGGGCGGGTGGCGGAGCGGGTGATCGAAGAGGATGAGCCGTTCTTGGAGCGCGATTTGGGCATCAAGATCGAGTTGGATGCCACCCACACCCTGCCGATGGATTACGGCTTCACCGTCCGCTTTCGCGATTCCCACGAGCTGTTACAGTACAACCCGCGCATGTTGGAATATCATTTCACGGATCAAGACCTGGACGAACATTATCCCGGCGGCGATTACGATCTCAAATTGGTCGTTCATGCTCCAGAATTCTGGGATCGCACGTTGGTTGATTTATGTTGCCGCGACGAGTGGCAACGCAAAGGTTCGGTGGAGTTGGTACAAAAAACCATTCGCCTGACGTGCGAAATGGCGCCGCATTTTGTCGGCACACCCAAGGTGGTTGTCCATCCCGGCGCGATGAGCCTCGATCATCCTATTCACGACAAGAAGGCGCTGTATGACAACCTGCGCCGCTCGCTGGAAGAGATCGACGCCGCAGGGGTGGAACTGTTGCTGGAAAACCTGCCGCCGCACCCCTGGTACTTTGGTGGGCAATGGTTGACCAATGCCTTTATGGATGCCTACGAGATCCGCGATTTCATCGAGCCGTTGGGCTTGAAGATGTGTTTCGACACCTCACATTCCAAACTCTATTGCAACTGGGCGCATGTGGATTTCTTCGATCAGGTGCGCGTTTTGCTGCCCTATATCGGCCATTTGCACCTCTCGGATGCCTCCGGGTTGGACGGCGAAGGCTTACAAATCGGTGAAGGCACCATTGACTGGGTGCACTTCTTCCAAGTGATCGGCGATTATCATGGCACGATGATCCCAGAGATTTGGCGCGGACACCAACGCCAAGGCGAAGGTTTTTTGATTGCCATCCAGCGGCTTTCGGAGGCGTATTTCAAGG
>JAOAHK010000245.1 GCA_026415275.1 Anaerolineales bacterium | reverse complement strand
CAGCCTGGTTCACCCATCTATACGCCCACCCCTGATTTTCCGCACGATCTGCCTCCCCTGCGCGCTGAGGAGGAACGTTATATCGTCAAACCTGGAGACACGCTAGGCAACATCGCCCTAGCCTACAACCTACCTCTGGAGCAGATTGTCGAAGCAAATCAATTAACCAACCCAAACCTTTTAGAAGTAGGGCAAGAGCTGATTATTCCGCAGCCTACACCGCAAGGCACCTCTCCGGCATTCAAAATCATTCCCGATTCCGAATTGGTTTATGGGCCAATGACCATTCCCTTCGACCTAGCGGCTTATGTTGCCCAACAACCGGGGTACATTGCACGCTACTCGGAGGAAATCAACGACCAAAAGAAAACGGCTGCCGAAATTGTTCAGCGTGTTGCCCAAGATTATTCGGTCAACCCGCGCTTGTTGTTGGCGATTTTGGAATACCAAAGTGGATGGTTGAGCAACCCGAATCCAACCAAGGAGCAGCGCAGTTACCCGGTGGGGTTAGTCAATGAAGAGCGCAAAAGTCTTTATCGTCAATTGGCTTGGGCAGCGAACCAACTCAATCGCGGCTATTACCTATGGCGGGTGAATGGGTTGGCATTATGGAATTTGGTTGACGGCACTACATTGCGGATTGACCCGACCATCAATGCCGGCACGGCTGCGGTGCAGCATTTGTTTGCCCAGCTCTATCCGTTCGAGGGTTGGACACGGGCTGTAACAGAGAGTGGGCTGTTTGCCACCTTTCAGCGCATGTTTGGTTACCCCTTCGATTATGCAATTGAACCCCTGCTGCCACCGGGCCTTTATCAACCGTATTTTCAATTACCCTTTGAGGACGGAGTAAAGTGGGTCTTTACCGGTGGACCTCATGGTGCATGGGATAGTGGTTCGGCATGGGGCGCGCTGGATTTTGCCCCCGATCGAGAAGCGCTGGGTTGTGTTCCTTCAGACGAATGGGTCGTAGCGATGACCAACGGGCCGATCGTGCGTGTTGGAGAGGGCGTAGTCATCCAAGATGTGGATGATCCCCAAAGCTCTCCAGCGGATGGCTTTGAACAAACCGGTTGGGTGATTCTCTATATGCATATTGAGAGCCGAGATCGGGTAAGCCCCCGCGTTTATCTCAAAGCGGGTGAGCGTATCGGTCATCCATCCTGTGAAGGCGGACTGGCAAACGGAACCCACGTGCACATCGCTCGCAAGTATCACGGGGAGTGGATTCCCGCCGATCAGAGTATCCCTTTTGTTCTAGATGGTTGGGTTTCAGTAGGCACTGGTGTTGCCTACGATGGTTTCTTAAGGCGGGATGGCATAGAAATTGAAGCCTATGCTGGTCAGTCAAAGAAGAATCAGATTGGTCGATGATGCAGAGAAGGAATCATAAGCTGTTTCTTTTGATGCTCTGTGTGGCATTTATAAGCCACCTAGCTTGTCTTAGTACTTCATATTTTATCCCGCCCCAAGCCTCTCCGACCTTGCCTCAGGAGCTTGCCATCTTTGCTGGCACATTGCCCCCCACCTATGCCATTTTACCCACGCCTAGCTCAACTCCAGAACCGCCTGCCATTGGCGGATTAGCTCTGCTTTCACCCTCTGCGACGCCGATCACCCATCAGCCAACTGCGACTGTCGAAAGCCTTCCCTTTCTCTATAATGCTCAAGCTGGAGATACGCTCCCAGCGGTAGCTGTGCGATTTGGCGTTTCATTGACCGAAATCACTTCACCAGACCCCTTGCCTGAAAAAGCGCTCTTGCAGCCAGGTCAGTTATTGATTATCCCCCGCCGCCTAGCAAACACTACGACCTCCGAACGCATTCTGCCGGATAGTGAATTGGTTTATTCGCCTTCGGCAACCGATTTTGACGTCGAAGCCTATGTTGCGCAGACGGAAGGTAAATTACGCACTTACGAGGAGTGGATGAAGAGCACTGGTACGATCAGCGGCGCTCAAGTGGTACACCGAGTTGCGATCGAAAATTCAATCAACCCCCGCTTATTGCTCGCTTTGTTGGAATATCAGAGCGGTTGGGTCAATGGCATACCCAGTGAGCTAGATAAACTGCGTTATCCCATGGGATATCTAGACCCCTTTCAGCCAGCCTTATTTCATCAATTGGTTTGGGCAGTGAATCAACTTTCGATTGGGTATTATGGCTGGCGTGAAGGGAGACTGACTGAACTCACCTTTGCCAAGGACCGCTATAGAGCCCGCTTAGCACCAGACTTGAACGCCGGCAGTGTCGCTCTACTTTATTACTTTGCCCAGACTCACGATAGCCAAGGGTGGCTTAAGGCAGTCGACCCCCAAACGGGCTTTCCCGCTTTTTATCGGCGGATGTTTGGTGACCCGTGGGCGCGCGCAGCCTTAGTTGAGCCTCTCTATCCACCCGGGCTAGAGCAACCGCCGCTCAGTCTGCCCTTTGAGCCGAATCAAGTCTGGAGCTATACCGGCGGTCCGCATGGGGCATGGGAACGCGATGGATCGTATGCCGCTTTGGATTTTGCGCCACCTTCTATGGAGTCGGGTTGTGTCGCCTCAACCGCTTGGGTTACAGCTTCTGCCTCGGGCTTAGTGGTGCGCTCTGAAAGAGGCTTGGTCGTTTTGGATTTGGACGGGGATGGGCGGGAGCAGACAGGCTGGGTGTTGATTTATCTGCACGTTGCTTCGGAAGACAGTGTTCCAGTCGGAACATGGGTGACGCGCGGCGATCGCCTGGGTCATCCTTCCTGTGAGGGTGGTATTGCCACAGGCACCCATGTTCACATTGCCCGTAAATTTAATGGAGAATGGATTGCTGCGGATGGGCCCGTACCATTTAACCTGAGTGGTTGGATAGCTGTTGCTGGCGCTGAGGCATATAAAGGCTTTCTAATGCGCGGCGATCAGGTGGTTGTGGCAAACACCAATGCTTCCCGCCAGTCGTTTATTATGCTCAGCGATGCCGATCTTCAATAAAATTTTTCTCTGCCTGAGGATTGGGTTTGGTTTATCAGGGATTGGGTTGTTTGGCTTGCTCGGTGCCTGTCAGCCTATAGGGTTTGCAAATTCACATCAATTCAACAACCATCCAACCCAGATAGCTATCCAGACAGGCTTTCTTTCCTCAAAGTCTCTTGTGGTAACGACCTTACCCCTGCTTAAGCCTACGCTCACCGCCACTGCTTTGCCCGTGCAATCAAGTCCTCCTTCTTTACAGGTGCGCGCTACATCTCCCGTACCCAGCTTTTACCTACCCGATAGCGAGGTCGTCTATTCTCCTTCTGCAATGGATTTCGGTGTGCAAGCTTACCTCAACCAGACTTCAGGGTTTCTCAAAAGCCATCGGGAATACTTGAAAAGCACTGCTTGGACCAGTGCTGCTGCAATCCTACAACGTGTTGCCACCGAAAATTCAATTAATCCTCGTTTGTTGCTTACGCTTCTGGAGATGAACTGCGCTTGTGTGAGCGGCGATCTGCCTGTGGCGGTGCAAATAGATTTTTTGCTGGGGAACACGGATTTTCGCCGTCAGGGGTTGTTTCGCCAGCTTAGTTGGGCAGCTAGCCGTTTGTCTGCTGGTTACTATGGTTGGAAGGCGGGCCAAATTTCGAGCATAGCCTTTGAGGATGGTTCACAATTTCCCCTTGATCCGAGCTGGAACGCTGGCACTGTGGCGGTGCTCTATTATTTCTCCTTTTATGGGCAAGAGGGGATAACCCGAGCTATAGACGCCGAAAGTGGGGTGGGGGCAACCCATCGACGATTGTTTGGGGATTTTGAGTCCAGAGCGGCGACTGTTGAACCGTTGCTGCCAAAAGGGTTAACGCAACCTCCTTTTATCCTGCCATTCGAAGTTGGTCGAATGTGGGCGTTTACCAGTGGCCCACACGTCGTATGGGAGACCGAAGGAGCAATGGCTGCCCTAGACTTTGCCCCCGCCACCTATGATCACGGGTGTGTTCCAACGGATGCTTGGGTGACTGCAGTGGCAGATGGCGTTGTTGCGCGTTCGGAGTTCGGAGCTGTGGTCTTGGATGTGGATGAAGTAGATGGAATCCCTGCTGATGGTTTTGAGCAAAGCGGTTGGGCAGTGCTCTATTTACATATTGCCGAAGAGGGACGGGTCACCGTGGGGCAACAGTTGAAGGCAGGAGATCGAGTTGGACAGCCATCTTGTGAAGGCGGCCGAGCAACTGGTACCCACGTTCATATTGCTCGCAAGTATAATGGGGAATGGATTCCAGCAGCCGGGACGATCCCCTTTGAGTTAGATGGTTGGATTGCCCAAGCTGGTGAGAAGCCCTACGAAGGCGTTTTATTCAAAGATGGACAAGAGGTGATTGCCCGTCCATATGGATCGTATGTTACCAAAATTGCGCGACCAACGTTTACACCCACGCCGTGGCGGCCCTCACCCCCGGCCCCTCTCCCATAAGGCGAGGGGAAGTGGATTCCCCTCTCCCCTTGGGAGAGGGGTTAGGGGTGAGGGAGTTGTCCATTCCCTTATCGTCTTGATAACCCTTGCTTTCTTCCTCACCAGTTGTAATTTTCCCATGCCCAACCAATCAGAAGTAGAACCCTTACCCGCCTTTG
>JAOAHK010000244.1 GCA_026415275.1 Anaerolineales bacterium | reverse complement strand
GGATTCGCGTGGTGAGGAATGCGCACCTCGAATAAAATCCTGCGCGCTCGTTCCGCAAGATCGGGCGAAAGTTCATGAGAATAATTGAAGCTTAGCGCATAGAGGGCAGATGGAATAGTTAGGATGATAAAGACGAGCGACCAACGCATAGCTTGAAGGAATATCTGATGGGTGACCTGCTTGCCATGCATTTGGCATTGGTCGCTGAGGGTATTAGCAAGCAGACCTAAGAAGAGCAGAATCGCAGGCAGAAGGTAGGTGGGATGAAACCAGACTGCAAGGGCGAGAGCAAAGATCGCCAAGCCAGTTTTTTGCTGGATTGCAAACCAGATTGCTGCTAATAGGAGCACACCGAAAACACTCGGTTGAAAGACGTTTCCGAGTAGGCGCTGGTTTGCCAAACCACCTTCAAAGGCGTAGGTCCATTCTTCCCCGAAAGTTCGCGAGATGGCAAAACGCCACCCCGCAGAGTGGATCAGAAAGAAAAGCGCTAGAAATGCCAGCCTGCGGGCACGGGACTGTAGATTAATTTCTTCCTTGGCGATATTATAGAGGGTGTTGAAATAAACTCCGAGGATTAACGCGTAGTAAAGATAAAATACACCCTCAAATCTCAGCCAGCGGAGGGTGAGACAGACCAGCCAAGAGAAAAGCGGGGTAGCGTCGCGGGTGTTTGCTAGCCAATCTTGACGCAAGCAGCCCACTCCTGCGCAAGCGAAACCATGCAGGAAATAGGTGTTTTGATTTGATGTGTAGAGGGGAGATTGCGTATAGGCGACGCTAAACAATGCTGACCAAATCAGATGGATGAGCAGAGGATTAAGCCATCTTCGCAATGTCATGGAGTAAGGTATAACGCCAAAGAGAAATTTCGACAAGGATAAAAAACTATGATTCCCCTCGCTGCACGGGAAATCAGTTCTCGTATTTTGTGTAGAAAGGGGTTATTAAGGGTTGTTGAGAATGGGTTTGAATCATCTTGACAGGGTTTCAGTAATAACTATAATATTGGTGAATATTATCTAAAATAGTGGATTGTAGCTTCAGTTGGACTGGGGGCTGAGAGAAATCAAAAATTTCGCAGGAAGCGTCTTGCCTTGAGCGAAAAAGCTGCCCAAATGTCACCGTGGGGGTGATTGGCCCTTAGGGGGAAGGGTACTCCGCATAGGGTAAGTAAACAGTAAAAGCCAAACGTTTCCATATACCAGAAAGGAGAATTTTATGAAAAGCCGCTTATCGGTCGCTGTTTGTATGGTTGGCATTGCCTTGTTTTTGCTCGTAACGGGCACAGACGTTTTGGCACAGGAGATCAGCCCTTTGGCTGAGCTTGGCACAACATTTACCTATCAGGGGCAACTAAAGCAAAATGGGAATCTTGTCAATTCAAACTGCGATTTTGAATTCAGATTATATGACGCCCTAAGTGGCGGCGTTCAAATTGGCAACACTCAGGCGAGCTCGAATGTTATGGTGAACAATGGGGTGTTCACGGTAGGACTGGATTTTGGCGCCGGCGCCTTTGATGGGAATGCGCGTTGGTTGGGGATCAGTGTGCGCTGTCCATCTGGGAGTGGAAATTTCGCTCTCCTTTCTCCGCGTCAAGCTTTGACGGCAGCGCCGTATGCGCTTGCCTTGCCTGGGTTGTATACCCTTCAAAATTCAAGTAGTCCGAACATTGTTGGCGGCTTCAGTGGGAATAGCGTGTCGAGTGGTGTTGTTGGGGCAACGATTGGCGGTGGTGGAGCAAGTGGGTCTCCTAATCGGGTTACTGACAACTATGGCACGGTAGGTGGTGGAGGTTGGAATACCGCGGGTGACAACGCGGGGACAGCGAACAATGCCTCCTCGGCTACTGTAAGCGGCGGGTCGCTAAACGTAGCAAGTGGTAGTTATTCTACTGTTGGAGGAGGGCTTAACAACACTGCCAGTGGAGATTACGCGACAGTAGGTGGTGGATCTTTTAATACTGTGGCGGGAAACTACAGTTTTGTTGTTGGGCGTAGGGCAAATAACTCGTCCAATCATCCAGGCGTGTTTCTCTTTGCCGATTCCAATGACTTGAATTTCACTTCGATTGCAGCTAATGAATTCGCGGTGCGTGCCTCGGGCGGCTTTCGCTTTCGCACCAGCAGCAATCTATCCACAGGATGCAGTCTTCCAGCAGGTAGCGGTACGTTCTCTTGTACGAGCGACCGAGCAGCAAAGGAGAATTTTTCAGATGTGGATCGTCATGAAATTCTAGAACGCCTTGCAACGCTGCCAATCCAGACTTGGAACTATAAATCACAAAATGCATCCATTCGCCATATCGGTCCGACAGCCCAGGATTTTTACACCGCATTTGGTTTAGGAGACGATAAGAAGAACATCGCCTTGGTGGATGCAGACGGCATAGCCTTGGTCGCAATTCAGGGGCTGTACCAGAGGTTGCAAGAGCAAGAAACACAGATCGCTAGCCAACAGATGGAACTTGCCAAACTGAAATCACAAGTAGCAGACCTAGAAGAACGACTGGCAGCCTTAGAGCAGCGAGCAGGAAATTCGCCAGAGAAAGGGGAGAGTTTATTCGCTCTCTTCATGACGCTGGGGGCTGTGGCCACGCTAGTTGGTACAGTGGCATACAAACGAAAGGTGGATGTGCGATGAATGCGGTGCGTGTTACGGGTTTTTTGCTTGTCACCCTCTGGATGATCTGTGTCGTTCTCTCTGTCCCCGCCCAAAGCGGCGGCGGGTTTGAACTGACCTGGAGCACCGTGGAAGGCGGGGGCGCGACCTTCAGCACAGGAGGAGGATACACGGTGGGAGGGACAATCGGACAGATGGACGCGGGGGTGCTTCAAGGCGGTTCATATCTGCTCGCAGGCGGTTTCTGGATCGGTGGGATGAGCCGTTCTGCAGTTTATTTGCCATTGATGGTTCGTTAAGGTTTGTGTTTTTTAACAGGGGGATTCTTGCTCATTACCGTTTTCTATGCTCTGAGGGTGCAAAGGTCCCCTGATTCAACCTCACTTGTAAGGTTATAATCCTATTGTGAGAAGTTCCCTGGGGAAGGAGAGTTTCCGCAAATCATATTGCAGCCTTTTGTAAGGAGAGTTTCCAATGACTAGTTTGCTTGGTAATGTCCTCGGCAGGCTCTTTGCTTGGATAGACCGCCCGAATGCGCCGAAGATCGAGGGGGAATTGAGCCTGAAAGGGCTAGAGGAGAACGTAGAGATCTTGCGAGATCGCTGGGGGGTGCCTCATATCTACGCTGCTTCTGCCCACGATTTGTTTTTTGCGCAGGGGTTTGTCCATGCTCAAGAACGACTCTTTCAGATGGAACTCAATCGGCGAACCGCGCAAGGACAGTTGAGTGAACTGTTTGGTGAAATCGCGCTGGATACCGACCGCGCAGTGCGCACCTTTGGCTTCAATCGCCTGGGAAGAATCGATTGGGCAAATGCCTCGCCAGTAATGCGGGAAGCGGTTCTATCGTATTGTGAGGGCGTCAATGCGTATCTAGAATGGACTGGTGACCGTCTGCCCGTAGAATTCAAATTGCTGGGTCATAAACCGCAACCCTGGCAACCCGAAGACACGACAGCTTTTGCGCGAGTGATGATGTGGCAACTGTCTCACGCTTGGCATGGTGAAATTGTTCGTCTTCTTGTGCAGCAGAAAGTGGGCGAAGAGCACGCCCGCGAGCTTGAAATTCATTATCCCGCTCAAAACCCGATTACATTACCCAAAGGGATTGAATTCAATCGTCTGGGAGAGGGCGGCGTTTTGCTCCCCGAACAGGGACCCTTCCTCGCTCGAGGACAAGGAAGCAATTCGTGGGCAGTTTCAGCCCAAAAGATGGAAGATGGCCATACGGTTTTGTTTAACGATATGCATCTGGCGCTTTCGTTACCGGGTTTGTGGTTTCAGAATCATTTAATCGGAGGTGGATATGAAGTCACAGGAGTTTCTTTGCCTGGAGCACCCGCTGTTTTGGTCGGTCATAACGCTCGCATAGCTTGGGGGATGACCTTAGCCTTTATCGATTGTGAGGACTTGTATATCGAACAAATGGATCCGGATGAACCAACCCGCTATCGGTATCGGGATGAATGGACTCAAGCCGAGGTGATTGAAGAGGTTATCCCAATCAAAGGGAAACCACCGCACGTGGAAAAAGTTTTCGTCACCCGCCATGGCCCCATTATTTCCGATGTGATAGGGCAATCCGAATTACGCCTCGCCGTGTGCTCGATGGCGTTGCGCCCGAGCCGTTCGCTGAGCGGTTGGTTGTCATTAGACTGCGCGCAAAATTGGGATGATTTTGTACAGGCGATGAATCAGATCGAAGCGCCGCAGTTGAATGTCTGTTATGCGGATGTAGAAGGGAATATCGGCTATTGGATGACCGGGCGGACACCGATTCGGGCAAAAGGAGATGGTCGCTTACCGGTGCCTGGCTGGGATGGCGAGCACGAATGGATAAGTGAAGTCCCCTTTGAGCAAATGCCTCATGCGCTGAACCCTGAACAGGGCTATATCGTTCACACCAACAACAAGATTGTGCCCGACGATTATCCATACTCCCTGGGGAATGTTTGGATG
>JAOAHK010000243.1 GCA_026415275.1 Anaerolineales bacterium | reverse complement strand
GCTCGTCGGCAGCGTCAGATGTGTATAAGAGACAGGCCTTGCAGGATAGCAAGCAGACGCTTCTCATCTTGCTGGTCGAGATATAAGATTTGGCACAAACGAGAGAGATTGCTTGGCTCTTCGGGGTTGAAGGGGATATCCAGTTCGCGGGCGAGCTTGCGCATCTGGGTTAGATCGATTTTCTCCAGTGGTTCGTTAAGGAAAAGCAACTCTGGAATCTGTCGCCCGTCTTCTTCGCGGTTGTGTTTCTCGAACCATGCCTTGCGCAAGAGGATCACTTGGGCAAGGCGGCGTAAAGGCTCCGCGCGTAAGCGCGCTGAAAGGCGTTCAGACATCTCAACCGAGGTCGTCCCCACCAGCAGCGGCCGCCCGCGGGCATGATTTTGCATAATCTCCTGCAGGATTGCCCGCAGCTTGGCTTCTTGCGTGCGATAAACGACATCGGGATAATCCTTGCGCTTCCAATAGACGGGTTTCTTTTCGGGGTCGTCTTTGCGCGCATAATAGCGGTATTTGTAGCCAAATTCATCTTTGGCTTCTAATTCCACCAAGCCCGATTCAGGTTGCATGGCATGGTATTCGAGGTTGGTGGGAATGGCAAGCACCCCCAGTTTGTATATCTTGTCGAACTCTTCTGCTTCGGTCACGGCGGTGCCACTCATGCCCGCCAACTTTTCATACATGCGGAAGTAGTTTTGGATGGTGATGGTGGCATAGGTGACGTTTTCGGGTTGCACGCGCACGCCTTCTTTGGCTTCCACGGCTTGGTGCAGACCATCTGACCAGCGCCGGCCGGGCATCAGGCGGCCAGTGAATTCATCGATGATGATGACCTTACCTCCCTGAACAAGATAGTCCTTGTTGCGGTGGAACAGGAATTGAGCGCGCAGAGCTTGTTCCAAATAACCCAATAAGCGCGCCTGTTCCGGTGTGACATCCTCAGGGCGGTCAGGATCACGCAAGGGGATGCCCAGCAACTCTTCCACGTGCGCCTCTCCGATTTCGGTCAGCGCCACACTGCGATCGCGCTCATTGACTTCGTAATCTTCGGGGCGCAGGGCGCGCACGACTTGCGCCATACGTGTGTACCATTCCACATCCTCGGAGGCCGGTCCGGAGATAATCAACGGTGTGCGCGCTTCGTCGATGAGGATGTTATCGACTTCGTCGACAATGGCGTAATAATGCCCCCGTTGCACGCGGTCTTCCAGTCGCCAAACCATATTGTCGCGCAGGTAGTCGAAACCGAACTCGCTGTTGGTGCCATAGACAATATCGGCGGCATAAGCTTCGGCGCGCGGCACCATGCGCAGTTGATGTTGATCCTCGTGAGGGGATTGGCGCTCTAAGTCAACGATAAAGGCTTTTTTGCCTTCTTCCGTTCGGGCAGCCATTTGTAAGACGCCGACCGAGATGCCTAAGGCGTTATAAATTGGTGCCATCCAGCGCGCATCGCGGCGGGCGAGATAATCGTTGACCGTCACCAGATGAACACCCCTGCCGGTCAATGCATTCAAATAGAGCGGTAAGGTGGCGACCAGTGTTTTGCCTTCACCGGTGCGCATTTCGGCGATCTTGCCCTGATGCAGGACAATGCCACCGATCAATTGCACATCGTAATGGCGTAATCCGATGGTGCGTTTGCTGGCTTCCCGCACCGCAGCAAACGCTTCCGGCAAAAGGTCATCCAGCGTTTCGCCTTCCTTCAATCGTTGACGAAACTCGGTTGTTTTCGCAGCTAACGCTTCATCGCTCAATGCCTCGAAGTCTTTTTCTAAGGCATTGATTTGGGCGACGATCTGCGCGTATTTTTCCAGTTCTTTTTTATTGGGGTCGCCCCCGATTAATGTGACTAACCTTCTCAACATCGTCATTACCTCGAACGGTGATTATAGCACAGGCGATTAAGCTATAGAGAGACGTGAATGTTATAATCTCCTTAGACTTATGCGCTCTTAACGGAAAGAAACACCAAGACACAAAGACACCAAGAATGTCTATAAGAACCTTCATGGCTTGGTGACTTAGTGGTAAGTTAAAATCTGATTGGATACTTGCAGATTAACAGAAGACATTCGAATGATCTTGTCTTAGGCAAGGAAAGGGAGAACGATGAACGAAAAAGCAGGAGCCCAGATTAGCCGCCGCGCTTTTATCCAATCGGCGGTGATTTTGCTTGCCATGATGCTGGTTGCTGGCGTCTTGACTCTAGTCTTGCCTGCTGGGGAATACCAACGCACGTTGAGCGAGGGCAGACAAGTGATCGACCCGCAATCCTATCGCCAAGTTGAACAGCCGAACTACCCCTTTTGGCGCTGGTTTCTGGCGCCGCTGGAAGTGCTGACCGGCCCCGATCGCTTGACCCTGATTGTGATCATCATTTTTATCCTTATGGTGGGCAGCGGCTTTGCCGTGTTGGATAAGTGTGGCATCCTTCAAGCTGGCCTTGGGCGGCTGATTGGGCGCTTTCAGAACCGAAAATATCTGCTCCTAGCGTTGATCTCTCTGTTCTTTATGAGTTTGGGGGCATTTTTCGGGATTTTCGAAGAGGTTGTGCCGTTGGTGCCCCTGATGCTGGCTCTTTCCTACCTTTTGGGGTGGGATTCTCTAGTCGGTTTGGGGATGAGCATCTTAGCAACCAACATCGGCTTTTCGGCTGCAATTACCAATCCGTTTACCATTGGGGTTGCTCAGCGGATTGCCGAACTCCCTGCTTTTTCTGGGGCAGGATTTCGCGCCGTTGTCTTCTTAGCCATGTATGGGATTTTTCTCTTCTTTCTGTTGCGCTATGCAAAAAAGATCGAGCAAAAACCTGAGACCTCGCTAACCTATCGGGAAGACCAACATTGTCGCACGCGTTTTCACTCGTTGGATATTGAACAATTGAAGGCAACTGCGCCGAAATTAGGCACGGCGATGGCTGTGTTTGGCGTTTTCCTTATCTTGATTTTGTTGGTCTTAGTCTCGGCGCCGTTTGTGCCAGCCCTGAGCGATTTTAGTTTACCGCTTGTAGGTTTACTCTTCTTGGTCGGCGCAGTAACTGCTGGGTTGAGCAGCGGAGCAGGCGGGAAGACGGTTTGGGCCGCTTTGGGAGAAGGGATGGGAGGCATTGCGCCGGGCATTCCACTGATTTTGATGGCTGCCAGCGTGAAATTCATCGTCGCCCAAGGGAAAGTAATGGATACCATCCTTTATCAGGCTTCGCGTTCTTTAGGGAATCTCTCCCCGTTTGAAGCTGCGCTGTGGGTTTATGGCTTAGCTTTGTTGTTGGAGTTCTTTATCGCTTCTGGCTCAGCCAAAGCCTTGTTGGTGATGCCCATCCTGCTGCCTTTGGCGGATTTATTGGGCGTCACTCGCCAAGTGACAGTAACTGCTTACTGCTTTGGAGATGGTTTTTCCAATCTGGCATATCCGACCAATCCAGTGTTGCTGATCTGCCTGGGGCTGACGGTGGTCAGCTATCCGCGCTGGATGCGCTGGACGGCGCCGCTCTGGCTGGGAATCATCATCGCTTCGGTAGCATTTTTGGGCTTGGCGGTGGCTATCGGGTTAGGCCCCTTTTAGGACGGTTTGGGGGTTGCAGGCAGAACATCCGGCTGCGGGCTTTCGTTCGCAATCGACAAGCTGATGATGAAGCCAATGACCATGATCACCGCCCCCGTTAGGTAAGGCAAAAACATCCGCAGGTCGAAGACAAATCCAGCCCATAGAGGTCCGCCAATGCGCCCCAAGCTCAGGAAGGAATTGTTCAGCCCCATCGTGAAGCCCTGCTCGTCTGTTGTCCTCTTCGAGACCAAAGCTGCTATCGAGGGATTTAGCATAGCGTTGCTCAGAACGAACAACCCACTGGTAAGAAAGACCTGAATGAAGTTTTGAGCCAGAAGCATAAGCACAAACCCCACTGCGCTGCTAAGCAGAGCAGTGCGCACAATGGCAACTTCTCCCCAACGCCGCGTCGCAGGTCCAGTCAAAGCTCCTTGCACGATGGCAGAAATTAACCCAATGAAAGTGAGAACGGTGCCCACTTGCGCAGGGCTGAAATCATAACGCAGTTTGGCGTAGAGGCCAAAAATTCCTTCAAAGTTGGTCAGTCCAAAGCTGATGAGAAAGGACATGAGGAAGAGGATGCCAATTGGGCTTTTGAGCGCCGCAACCAAAGCGCGAAGTCGGGATTGCTGGGACTTAATAGGCTGTGATTGATGCGGAAGATGGCTTTCCGGAAGCAGCAAAAAGACCATGATCAAAGCGAAAAACGAGAGCCCTGCCGCTAGAAAAAATGGTGCCGAGAGCGAGAGATGCGCCATCCAGCCGCCCAAGCCGGGCCCAACAACCATCCCCAGCCCCATGGCAGCGCCGATCATCCCCATTTTGCCACCGCGTTCGCTTCGATCCGTGCTGTCTCCAATGTAGGCCATGGCGGTTGGCAGGGTGGCGGAAGAGAGAATGCCAGCCAGAGCACGAGCAGCAAAGAGCATCCAAAGCTGGGTGGAGAAGCCATATAGCAGTTGGGCAATGGCGTTGCCCAAAACCCCCACCATGAGAATCGGTTTACGCCCGTACCGATCCGAAACGCTGCCCCAGATCGGCGCAAAGACAAACTGCATCACCCCGTAGAT
>JAOAHK010000242.1 GCA_026415275.1 Anaerolineales bacterium | reverse complement strand
ATCTAAAGCGCTTCCGTTCAGAATTGGAAACCTTGCGCCGTGCACTGGGTGAAGATTATTTGCATAGGATTGAAGCGCGTTTGAGGGATTTTCGAAGCGAAATTATTATCGCAATAGAGAATGTGATGGAATAAGACTGTTAGAAAAGATTCTCGACCTAAATGTCAAGCTACTTTTATTTTACACGGGGCAATTGCGCTGTCCAAGTCCGCAAAATAAGGATAAAATACGAGTAGGTGAAGGTATAGAAACATCGCACAGTACGGGAAAAGGAGTGAAAATGACACCAGACCTAACCCCTCAGTTTCTAGAATTGATTCGTTTGGCTGCTACCGATTTACCCCCCGATGTCGAAGCAGCTTTGCGTCAAGCCGTCGAACAGGAAGAGCCCGGTTCAGCCGCGCGCGGGGCATTAGAGACGATCCTCAAGAATGTGGAGCTTTCTCGCGCCAATCAGACCCCAATCTGTCAAGATACCGGCACACCCATATTCTATGTTTATCATCCCGAAGGCTGGTCAACGCGTAAATTGCGCCAGCAGATTGAGGAGGCTGTCGTGCAAGCCACCCAAAAATCTTACCTACGCCCCAACTCGGTCGATTCGCTCAGCGGCAAGAACAGCGGCAACAATTTGGGTGGCAATTATTTTCCAACCATTCACTTTGAAGAAGTTGAAGGCGATGCCCTGACAGTGGACTTGATGCTCAAGGGCGGCGGCTGCGAGAACGTCGGCGCGCAATATTCCCTGCCCTACAACACCCTAAAAGCCGGGCGTGATTTGGAAGGTGTGCGCAGAGTGGTTTTGGATGCTGTCCATCAGGCGCAAGGGCAAGGTTGTGCGCCGGGCATCCTGGGCGTTGCCATCGGCGGCGACCGCGGTTCGGGGTATTATGCTTCTAAGGAGGTGCTCTTTCGCCGCCTGGATGATGAGAACGAAAACCCCGAATTAGCGCATTTGGAAAAACGCCTGACCGAAGAAGCCAACCAGTTGGGCATCGGACCGATGGGCTTTGGAGGCAAAACCACCGTTCTAGGCACGAAAATCACTGCTCTGAACCGCCTGCCGGCAAGTTACTTTGTCACTGTTTCGTACATGTGCTGGGCTTATCGCCGTCGCCGTATGGTTTGGCAGGATGGCAACGTGAGCTTTGAGTGAGAAAACACCGAGATATGGAGCTGTTTACATAGGGCTCACACAAAGACACGAAGAACACGGAGATACTCACAAACGAAGGGCTCACACAAAGACACAAAGAACACGAAGAGAGATAACGAACCTTTGTGTCTTGGTGGCTCAGTGGTGCAAGCACAGATGGTGAAAATACAGATAAGGAGAAAGCCATGCGCCAAATTACAATTCCGATTTCCGATGAAGTCATTCGCAGTCTAAAGGTCGGCGACCCGGTCTTGCTCAACGGGGTGATGGTCACTGGACGAGATGCCGTGCACAAATGGCTGGTGGAAACTTTTATCTACAAAACCCGTCCACCCCAAGGTGATGATCTTGAAGTCTATGAGGCGATCAAGCCACTCTTAAATGGCGGGGGGATCTATCACTGCGGTCCAGTCGTGGCTGGCTTAGATACAAAAGACTACCGTTTTGTCGCCGCTGGTCCGACCACTAGCTCACGCGAGGAGCCCTATCAAGGGGATGTCATGCGTCACTTTAACCTCAAAGGCGTGATCGGCAAGGGCGGTATGGGTGCCAAGACGTTGCAAGCCTGTCAAGAGGTGCCGGGTGTTTATTTCCATGCCATCGGTGGGGCAGCTTCATGGATCGCTCAATCCGTGCAGCGCGTGCTAGGTGTGTATAAGCTGGATTTTGGCGTGCCCGAAGCAATGTGGGTGATCGAAGTGAAAGATTTCCCGGCTGTGGTGACCATGGATGCACACGGTCAGAGCCAACATGCGGTGATCGAGGAGCGTTCGCGGCAGGTGTTGGAACAGTTGATTGGACTCGGTAGATAGCCATTGCTAGAAATTGCCCGCTTAGTTGACATCATGATTGACAGCTCTGTTGACGATCACAATCTAGCCCACTTTCACATAAGTGACGGATGTTAGCGCGGGTCTATTCCTGTGCCATGATCGGCTTGGACGGGGTGATCGTCGAAGTCGAGGTAGATACGGCGCAAGGATTGCCAGCAATGGTGATTGTCGGCTTGCCCGATACAGCCGTGCAGGAGAGCCGCGAGCGGGTTCAAGCGGCGATCAAAAACGCTGGCTTGCGCTATCCACGCGGGCGGTTGGTGGTCAATCTAGCGCCGGCAACGGTGCGCAAGGAAGGTCCTGCCTATGATTTGCCCATCGCCTTGGGTGTTTTAGCCTGCAACGGGCAAATCCCCCCAGAGAGCGTAGCGGATGCCATCGTGGTTGGTGAGTTATCGCTGGATGGCAAAGTGCGTCATACGCGGGGTGTGTTACCTATGGCTGCCCTTGCCCGTCAGCAGGGCTTTCAGCGTATCTACGTCCCTGCTGCCGATGCTGCCGAAGCTGCTCTGGTGCCAGATTTGGAAGTTTTAGCTGTGGAGAGTCTCGCCGAGTTGGTTGCTCATCTCTGCGGGCATCAGACCCTAACCCCTGTGCCTCCGATTGATTTGCAAGCCCTGCCTGCGGTGGGACAGACCGATTTTCAAGAAATTAAGGGGCAGGAACACGTCAAACGTGCCCTTGAGGTTGCTGCTGCAGGTGGGCATAATGTGCTGATGATCGGCCCCCCAGGCGCTGGTAAGACCTTGCTGGCGCGGGCGATGCCGGGCATCCTGCCGCGCATGACCATCGAAGAAGCCCTCGATGTGACCCGCATTTATTCTGTCGCCGACCAATTGCCAGCCGATGCTCCTTTGGTGCGCGTGCGTCCATTTCGTGCCCCCCATCACACCATCAGCCACGCCGGCTTGGTGGGCGGCGGCAACTGGCCACACCCTGGGGAGATTTCGCTGGCGCACCGTGGTGTGTTGTTTTTGGACGAATTGCCAGAGTTCAGCCCGCGCACCCTAGAGGTTCTGCGCCAGCCCCTAGAGGATAAAGTGGTGACCATCAGCCGAGCCCAAGGGTCTTTGACATTTCCCGCCAATTTTCAACTGGTGGCAGCCATGAACCCTTGCCCTTGCGGTTATTATGGCGATCACCAGAAAGCCTGTACCTGCTCCTCCCAAATGGTCACCCGCTATCAAAAGCGTATCTCTGGGCCGCTGCTCGACCGCATCGATCTTCATGTCGAGGTGCCACGAGTGGAGATCGATAAGTTGAGCGACGACCGACTCGGTGAACCTTCAGCAGTGATCCAACAGCGGGTGGAGATCGCCCGCCAACGGCAACGCCAACGGTTCGATTCCCTAAGAGCGTCCATTGGAGAGAGCGAACCCGCTCCAACCATTACTTGTAACGCAGAGATGAGCACTGCCCAAGTTCGTCAAACCTGTGCCTTGGATGAAAGCGGCAAAACCCTAATGCGCACAGCCACCACCCGTCTGCAGCTTTCGGCGCGCGCCTATCACCGCGTGTTGAAAGTTGCCCGCACCATCGCCGATTTAGAAGGAAGTGAAACAATCCAAGTCCATCACCTCGCCGAAGCGCTCCAATACCGCCCCAAGATGGAAATGTGATCAAGACCGAACTGGCGGAAGGTTAAGTTTTGTGATAAAAGCGATAGCGGTTGCGGCGTTTCTTGGCGCGATACATGGCGATATCGGCGCAGATAAGCAGAGATTCTACGTCCTCACCATCTTGGGGATACAAGCTAATGCCAATGCTTGCCGAGAGAGTCCAAGTCACGCCCTCATCGATAGTATAAGGTCGGGAAAGCACCTCCAAAAGCTTCTGCGCCACATTGGCAGCATCTACCGGCTGGGCGATATTCTCCAAAATGACACAAAACTCGTCCCCACCCATGCGCGCCACTGTGTCACTTTGACGCAAGGTTCCTAATAAACGGCGAGCTACTTCTTGGAGAACTTGATCGCCCTTAACATGTCCATATGTATCGTTAAGTTCCTTGAAGTGATCCAGGTCAAGCAAGAATACGGCTAGGGAATGTTGCTCTCGCGCAGCACGACGCAGGGCATGTTTCAGGCGATCGTTGAAGAGATAGCGATTGGGCAAGCCGGTCAGTTCGTCGTGGGTTGCCATATATTCGAGGATCTGGCGCGCCTGACGGCGCTCGCTGATATCGCGGCTCAAACCTAAATATCCGATGGGGGTGCCTGCGGCATCAAATAGCAGGCTGGTCTTCACCTCCATCCAGCGCGTAGAGCCGTCCTTACAACGGTGTTCCAACTCCAACGTGTGCGACCAGGTGCGTTGTTGAGAGGGGTCCAGCCGAAAGAGCTTGTTGACCTCTTTAGCGATCTCCTCTTTGGCTTTGCGGTATGAGGCAGGCGTCAACAGTTCTTTTAGTCGTAACTGCAGCGCCTCTTCCACCGAGTAACCCGTGAGCGCAGTGACGGAGGGGCTGATGTAAGTGTATCGAAAATCCAGGTCGGTTGTCCAAATCACATCGCTGACGTTTTCTGCCAACAAGCGATAGCGCGCTTCACTCTGACGCAGGGTTTCCTCAGCTTCTTGGCGCACAAAAAGGCTGGCAAACTGGTTGGCAAGCACGCCTAACAGGTAAATCTCGTC
>JAOAHK010000023.1 GCA_026415275.1 Anaerolineales bacterium | reverse complement strand
CCTTCGACGGCAAGCTGTATGTACTGCCCTCCGAAGGGGATACGGCGTGGCTGTGGTACCGCAAAGACTTATTCAAGAAAGCCGGTCTGGAGCCGCCCCAAACATTGGATGAGTACTACGCGGCGGCTAAAGCGTTGAATGACCCCGCCAATGGCATCTACGGCGCAGTGATCGGCGTCAAGCCAGATGAAGCGTGGTGGGACTTCATGTACTATCTCTTTGGCATGGGCGGCGAACTGCTCTATCCGGATAACACGGTGGCAATCAATAACGAAGCGGGCGTGAAAGCGTTAACTTTCTACGCCAACTTGTTGAAAGAGGGACTGGTGCCGCCGGATGTCACCACCTATGGATATGTGGAAATCTTGGAGTCGCTTTCCAAAGGCAAAGCCGCAATGGGTATCGAATGGATGGCGGCATTTCAGGACCTGACCAGTTGTGAAAAGAGCCTGTGCGATGAGAACGGGGAACCGCTGCTGGGCTATGTCATCCCGCCGGGCGTCAAACAGCCGGATGGCACGATCAAGCGCCATACGGGTGGCAGCCAGTGGGGTTGGGCGATCCCTGCTTGCTCGGAAAATCAGCTCGAAGCCTATAAGTTCATCGAATGGCTCACCGGTGTAGAAGGCGCCAAGATGTGGGCGCTCAACGGCGGTATTCCGGGCAATATCCGCGCCCTCAACGACCCCGAAGTGGTCGAGAAAGTGCCACAATTCAAACTGCTGGCTGAAGTGATGCCGTATCGTTCGATCTTCCCAACATTGACCGTCTCACCAGAGATGCTGCCGGTGGTCAACGAAGGGATTGTTGCCGCAGTGACCGGCACCAAAGATCCCAAGACCGCAGCGGATGACATGGCAGCCAAGCTGACCGAGATCCTGAAGAGCGGCGGGTATATCAAGTAACGCCGAAACCGTTTGTTTTGCAATGAGACCCTGAAGGCTTGCAAACGCCGCCGCGCATTCAAGCCCGCAAGAGCTTTCAGGGTCTCTAGTTTCAATGATATGATTAAGTTGGTGCGAGTGAAATCTTTGTTTGCCTGAGAATGAATTTATCAAAGCCTTTTCCTTCTATCCATTTTCGGCGCGTACTGCGTAGGCTGGAGCCGGCTTTTTACATTGCACCCTCTTTCATCGTGCTTGGGGTGGTGTTGCTCTATCCACTGGGGTATTCCCTCTGGCTCAGTTTTCATCGCTGGACGATGCGCACCTTTCGACAAGGGGTGCCATTTGTAGGTTTTGAGAACTATTCCACGCTGTTTTCCAGTCCCGATTTTCTCAATTCCATTCGGATTACTTTTACCTTCGTTTTTCTGGCAATTTGCTTTGAGTTTCTTTTGGGGATGGCGCTGGCATTATTGCTCAATCACGAGATTAAGGGCAAGGGGATTTTCCGTTCGCTGATTTTATTGCCGATGATGTGTACCAATGTGGTGATTGGGCTGACATGGCGCTTGCTATTACATTACCAATATGGGCTGGTGAATTATTATCTGGGCGTTCTGGGATTTGCGCCGGTGGAGTGGCTCAGTTCGCCCAAGGTAGCGATGGCAAGTGTGGTGCTGGTGGATGTGTGGAACACGACTTCGTTTGTGGCGCTGATGCTGCTGGCGGGGTTGCAATCCCTGCCTGAAGAACCGTTCGAGGCGGCGCGGATTGACGGCGCCAACAGCGTGCAGACCTTCTTTTACCTTACCCTGCCGTTGTTGCGTCCAATTATTTTGGTGGCGCTGCTCTGGCGATTTATTGATACATTTCGCATTTTCGATGTGATTTACCTGCTGACAGCCGGCGGGCCGGCGCGGGTGACCGAAACGGTGAGCATCTATGTTTATCGTTACGGCTTTCAAGCCTTTAATCTGGGCATTGCTTCTGCCGCGTCGTTTATCATGCTGTTGATTATGCTGGTGATTGCCGGTATTCTGGCGCGTTCGATTGGACGCGAAATCGGAGGGCAGTGATGACGATGCAGAGAAAATATTACCTGCTGAAGCGCCTCAACCGCTTGATCATCTACGCCCTGATCTTGCTGGCAGTGCTGCTTTCGGTGGCGCCGATACTCTATTTGTTCGTTACCTCGCTCAAGGAGCCGGAGCTAGCATTCGCCATCCCGCCAGTGTGGAACTTCACGCCCACCCTGCAAAATTATAGAGAGGTGGTATCCTCCACCCGTTTCGACCGTTACTTTTTCAACAGCGTTGTGGTAGCGATTTCGACCACCGCCATTGCGCTGGCGCTGGGGTCGCTGGCGGCGTATGGCTTTTCGCGTTTCCGTTTTCGCGGGCATTTCTGGCTACGCATGAGCGCGCTGATCCCGCAGATGCTACCACCGATTACGATTGTGGTGCCTTTGTATGTCATCTTTAGCGGCTTCAACTGGATCGATACCCGGCAGGCGTTAATCGTGTCTTATCTGACGTTTACCGTTCCGCTCAGCATCTGGATGATGATTGGCTTCTTTGACGATGTGCCGGTCGAGTTGGAAGAGGCGGCGATGATTGACGGCTGTTCACGCTTGCAAGCCTTCCTGCGCATTAGTCTGCCGCTGGCGCTGCCCGGCATGGCGGCTACAGCAATTTTGTGCTTTTTGTATTGCTGGAATGAATTTTTATATGCTGTGATTCTGACCGGGCGCGAGGCGCGCACACTGCCCGTCACGATCACGGCGTTCATGACCAACCGCTCGGTGTTCTGGGGGCGCATTGCCGCGTCGGGATCGCTGGTGCTGATACCGGTGCTGATTTTCGCCCTGCTGGCGCAGCGCTATTTAGTGCGCGGGCTGGCACGCGGTGCGATCAAGTGAGTCAGATAAGGCCACTGCGGAGTTGAACCTGTGATTGGCATTGGGTGTGATTTCGATATCCTCCTCGAATGCGTACCGCCGACCTGTGGTCGGTTCTTGCCAAGCGGAGCTTGGCGGTACGGAGAGCGAGATTAGATGAGTCAATTCCCTTCTTCCAACGCTCCCATCGGCTTGTTGCTCCTGCGGGCAGAGTGGTTCGACTCGGTAGTTGCCCTGCCGGCGCTGCGTGATGCTGTAGAAGCAGATGCCAACCGCATTCGGGATGCTTTGCAAAGCCGCTTGAACCTCGGTCACATTTGGACGGTGAACTCTGCGGCAAGCCTAGAGACCACCTGTCGCGAGTTGCGCAGCAGCGCTGTTGCAGGGGTCATTGTGGTCTTTCAAGTTTGGGCAGAGGATTTTTATCTGGCGTCGCTTTTGGAAGCCTTGGGCAATCGTCCCTTGGCAGTTTGGTGCTTTCAACCTTGGCAGAAGCTGCCCCCCTCGCTCTCATTCCGAGATGTGTTGCGCGGCTCTGGCTGGGTGGGGACGTTCGAAGGGCTTGGCACTCTGCACAACCTAAAGAGAGACTTCTTTTTCACCTATGGCTCACCCGCTGAAGAAAGGGTGCTAATAGAATTGACGCAATTTGCGAAAGCGGTTGCTGTCTATCAGGGTCTAAGGCGGGCGCGGTTTGGACTCCTGCCCCATCGCAATGAGCAAATGCAAAGCACCTTTGTCGATGAGTTTCGCCTGATGCACGAGCTGGGCCCGCAAGTCGAAATTCTATCCGTGAGCCAACTCGCCGCAGTGGTAGAAGCTCTCGCCGAAGCAGAGGTTGAGCAGTATGTCAACGATTTGCGCCAAAACGTCCCTATCCGAGGAGTCAGCGAGCAAACGCTCAAACAAGCAGCGCGAGTATCTTTGGGATTGGCTCATCTAGCGATTGCACACCATCTTGACGTGTTATCCTTCAACGACATTGCCGAAGAAACCCATCAGCGTTTTGGCTTGCGCCCAGCACTTTATCCGCCATTATTATGGGAGCGCAATATCCATATCGCTTTAGAGGGCGATTTAGGAGCGGCGACAGCCTTGTTTGTCTTGCAGCGGCTGAGTGGAGAAGGCGTCTTCTTTGCCGAATTTTGGATGTGGGACGAAGCAGAAAACTCGATCATTGGTGGTCATGCAGGTCCCCAGAACCCACAGTTGGCGGAACCGGACTCGCTCTGCATCTCGCACGATTACGAATTCGCCCAAAGCGACGCCACCGAAGGGGCACACCTGCAATTTGTGGTTAAAAAAGGTAGAGTGACTCTGTTGCAAATTCGTTGTACACCGCGAGGCTGGCAAGCGATTGCCGCGCGGGGGAGCAGCTTGGGTGGTTCGCCGCGCTTGGAAGGCTACCCGCATGTCATCTTGCGTTTGGATACAAGTGTCGAAGCTTTTTTGCGCCGTTGCGCCGAGGTGGGCACAACGCAACACTTTGTCGTCGCCTTTGGGGATTACGAACGGGAGATTGCCGCCTTGTGCAATTGGCTGGGGATTCCCTTGCTTTGGTTTGGATAAGTAAAATCAAGAGAGGAGTTAGACCGATGGAACAACCGCTCACGAAAGAAACACTTGGAATAGGGATCGCTGGAACTGGTTTTATTGGACCAGCCCACGTTGAAGGAGTACGCCGCAATGGATTGCGCGTCATCGGCTTAGCTGAAGCGACCCCTGAATTGGCACGCCAAAAGGCCACCGAGTTAGGTATCCCCCGCGCCTATAGCTCTTTAGAAGAGATGCTTGCCGACCCAGAGATTCACGCCGTACATCTCGCTACGCCCAATCACCTCCACTATCCACACGCAAAAGCAGCCTTGCTGGCGGGAAAACATGTGGTTTGTGAGAAGCCTTTAGCTACTTCCTCGGTCGAATCAGCGGAATTGGTACGTTTGGCGATTGAGCTAAAACGGGCTAATGCGGTTAACTTTAACCTGCGGATGTACCCCTTGGTCCAACAAGCGCGACAGATGGTGCAAAGCGGTGAATTGGGTGAGGTTTTCATCATTCAGGGCTCGTATTTGCAGGATTGGTTGCTCTTTCCCACCGATTGGAACTGGCGTTTGCAGCCAGAATTGGGCGGCAACTTGCGCGCTGTGGGTGATATCGGCTCGCATTGGCTGGATATGGTTACATTTATCACCGGTTTGAAAGTGAAAGAGGTTTTCGCCGATTTCAAGACGGTTTACCCAGTGCGCAAGAAACCCGCCAAACCGTTGGAGACCTACAGCGGTAAACTGCTCCAACCCAGCGATTACATCGACCAACCGATCACCACCGAAGACTATGCCAGCATTCTCCTGCACTTCGAGAACGGCGTGCCTGGTGTGCTTACCGTTGCTCAAGTATGTTCGGGGCGCAAAAATCGCTTGTTCTTCGAGATCAACGCCTCCCAGTCATCGATTGCTTGGGATTCGGAACATCCGAACGAGCTGTGGATCGGTCATCGTACACAACCCAACCAAATCCTAATGAAGGACCCTGCTTTGCTTGCTCCCGAAGCTCGTGCAGTCTCTTCTTATCCCGGCGGACACAACGAAGGCTTTCCAGATACCTTTAAGCAGTTGAGCGCAAAATTTTACCGCTATCTCTTAGCCGGTGATTTTTCCGCTCCGCCAGATTTCCCCACCTTTGCCGATGGGCATTACGAGATGTTGCTCTGCGAGGCGATTGAGCGCAGCGCTAAAGAGAAACGGTGGGTCGAAGTTGCCACTTGAGGAGCGGTTAGACATCAAAAACCAAATAGGCTTCATACCCTCGCTCGGTCTGACGCACTTCGAGGTTATGATATGTGACTGCCTTGATGGCTTTTTCAATCGAACAGATCGGGTAACCGCGCAGGTGCGCCAGCAGCCGATCTTGGTCTAAAGAGAGTTGATATTCGGTAAATGCCAGGTTTTCCTGCTCAATAAAATACAACACTTCACTGAGGAATTTGACCAAGAGCTGCTCTCGATCTAAAAAGGTTATCTCAACTTCGCGCTCTTGCGGGGAGCCCTTTTTTAACTGAATGCCTGCTAGTGCAATCATTCCCCGCGCAGCCTGCTCGAGCAAGGTTGTGAGGTCAGGCGCCCAGACTTGCAGCGCCCAATCGGCAGCGTGTTCTACTTCTCGATAGCCGAATGGCGAGTCATCCATTTCTGAAAGTATACCATCTCTAGATTTTGTGGTAAAATCCCTGCGCTCCGGCGTTGTACCCTTCGCCGGTGTCTGCAATGTGCAGATCTTTGGAAGCAGAAAGGGCTTGAACGATGAAAGTTTTATTACTGAAAGATGTTTACAAACTGGGAAGAGCTGGGGACATCAAGAAAGTCGCCGATGGCTATGGGCGCAACTACCTCATTCCGCAAGGATTAGCCATCCTAGCAACCCCCGGAGCGATCAAACAGGCCGAACACATCCGGGAGAAAGCTGCCCTTGCCCGCCAAGCGCTCAACCAGGAAATGAGCAGCGTTGCCCAAAAGATCAACGGCTTGCGCCTGACCTTCGCCGCTAAAGCTGGCGAGACCGGCAAGCTCTATGGTTCGATCACGCCTGCCATGATCGCCGAGGCGATCAAAGCCAAATGCGGCTGTGAAGTCGATCGCCGCGCCATCGATACACAGCCCATCCGCAATCTGGGAAAATATGAGGTGCCGGTACGTCTGACGGTTGACCTCTCGCCCACTGTACGCGTGATTGTCCATCGCGAGGGCGAGCAACCTGAATTTGAAGAAGAGGTTGCTGAGACAGAAGAGACGGCAGAAGGCGAAACAGAAGAGGGATAGGCAGTTCTTTGTAATGTCCCAAATGTTTGCCAACCTCTGGCAGCTCAGTTCTTGATATTTCCGTCTCTACCAAGAATAGCACTTTGCGCTCAAATTGCTCTTCCAAGCGTGCTGTTCTTCGCTATAGATCAGAACCCGTTTGAATATTAAGCCAAAATTGAGGGGTGCACCATAAAGCGCGGGCGAGACGTAACGCTGCGTCAGCAGTGATGCTGCGTTTACTTTGCATCATGGAATTGATGCAGTTAGGAGGCACACGCCTCGCTCGCGCCGATCGATTCTGACTGAGATCCAACGGCTTGAGTGCCCCTGCCATTGCTGATATGACCTTCTTCCATCAATGAAATAGTGCAAATCTCACTTGCTTTCCGAAAATATTGGGTATATGCTTATTTATTGGGGGGTGAGTAACCTTGTTTTGGTTTTGTAGTCTGTGACAACTTTTTTGTTTGCAAGGAGGTGCAAACCATGACCCAGCTCAAAGGACCGTTTTTGGAAGTCAACCCGGATTTGTGTTTGGGTTGCCACACCTGCGAGCTAGCTTGCGCGGTGGCACACACTCGCTCTCAATCGCTGATTGGGGCAGTGGTCAGCGGGGAGCCGCTCACCTCGCGCAACCAAGTATTGCAGGTTGCCGATGTCCGTTTTCCCACCCAGTGCCGCCAGTGCGAAGACGCGCCGTGCGTCAAGGTTTGTCCCACCGGGGCAACCTACCGCACCGAGACCTACACGGCGGTCAATGCCAACCGTTGCATCGCCTGCGGCTTATGCACGATGGTTTGTCCGTTCGGCGCCATTCACATCGCCACCGTCAAAGTCAACGGGCACACCAAGCGCGCCGCAGCCAAGTGCGATTTGTGCGTTGACCGGCCCGGGGGACCTGCCTGTGTCGAAGCTTGCCCAACCAAGGCGCTTCGCACGGTCATTCCTAAGGAAGTCATCCAATCGACGCGGCGCAGCGCTGCGCAACGGTATCTGGAAGCCATTCGCGTTCAACGGGAATTACAGAAATAATCGATTTTTTCATCTAAGGAAGGAAGGGATCCGATGAAAGGAAATGGGAAGTATTCCGAGAAAATCTTGAGTCGCAGTATCGACCCTGCGACGCACGCCATGCTGGCGCGGGTGGATGAACTCGGCATCTCGACCGCTTGGGATCGGTTCGATGCCATGCAGCCGCAATGTGGTTTCGGCGAGCTAGGACTTTGCTGCCGCAATTGCCACATGGGTCCATGCCGCATCAGCCCCTTCGAGGAAGAGGGCCCGAAAGAGGGCGTTTGCGGAGCGACGGCGGATATTATCGTAGCCCGCAACTTGTTACGCATGATCGCGGCTGGCGCTGCAGCCCACTCCGATCACGGGCGGGATATTGCTCACACCCTTTTGCTCACCGCACAAGGCAAAGCCAGCGGCTATCAGATCAAAGATGAGGAGAAACTCAAAGCGGTTGCCAAAGAATATGGGGTCAAGATCAAAGACCGCACCAAAGAGGAAATCGCTTTGGATGTTGCGAAAGCGGCTTACGGTGAATTCGGCAAGCAGGAAGGCCCGATTCAGTTTACCCGCCGTGCCCCTGAGAAACGCCTTGCCCTGTGGCAACAGTTGGGCATCGAGCCGCGCGGCATCGACCGCGAGATTGTCGAGATCATGCACCGCACACACATGGGTGTGGATAACGATGCGGTGAATTTGATTTTGCAGGGTTTGCGCGCCTCCCTTGCCGATGGTTGGGGCGGTTCGATGATCGCTACCGAGCTCTCGGATGTCTTGTTTGGCACCCCCACCCCGAAAAAGTCAGAAGCCAATTTGGGTGTCCTGAAGAAAGACATGGTCAACATCATCGTCCATGGGCATGAGCCGGTGCTTTCCGAGATGATCGTTGCTGCCACTCAAGACCCCGAGATGATCGAGCTAGCCAAGAAATACGGCGCTAAGGGCATTCAAGTTTCTGGCATTTGCTGCACCGGCAACGAAGTTCTGATGCGCCACGGCATCCCGCCGGCGGGCAACTTCTTGCAGCAGGAACTTGCCATTGCCACCGGCGCGGTAGAAGCGATGGTGGTGGATGTGCAATGCATCTTTCCCGCTTTGGGGACCGTGGCGGGTTGCTTCCACACCAAGCTGATCTCGACTTCACCGAAGGCGAAATTCCCCGGCGCAACCCATATCGAGTTCCACGAAGAACATGGCTACGAGATTGCCAAAGAAATCGTGCGCACGGCCGTCGAAAATTACCGCTTCCGCAAGCCGGGCATGGTACACATCCCGGATGAGAAGTCGGAGTGCATGGTCGGTTTCAGCGTTGAAGCCATTGTGGCAGCGTTAGGTGGCAGCCTCAATCCGCTGTTGGATGCCATCAAATCCGGGGCGGTGCGCGGCATTGCCGGAGTCGTGGGTTGCAACAACCCCAAGATTCAGCATGATTACGGGCACATCAACATCCTGAAAGAATTGATTAAGCAGAATGTCTTGGTAGTGACCACTGGCTGCAATGCCATGGCTGCTGCCAAAGCCGGCTTGCTACTGCCCGAAGCAGCCGATCTGGCGGGCGATGGCTTGAAGGGCGTCTGCAAAGCTTTGGGCATCCCGCCGGTGCTGCACATGGGCTCTTGCGTGGACATCAGCCGCATCCTGACCGCCTGCGCTGCCATCGCCAATGCGCTCGGCGTAGATATCAGCGACCTGCCCGTTGCTGGCGCGGCGCCAGAGTGGATGAGCGAGAAAGCGGTCAGCATCGGCGCTTATGTCGTCTCCAGTGGCATCTTCACCGTGTTGGGCACCGTGCCGCAGGTCTTGGGCAGTCCCTTGGTGACGCAGGTACTGACCCAGACCGCCGAATCGGTGGTTGGGGCGATGTTTGCCGTGGAGCCGGATCCGTTCAAGGCAGCGGCCTTGATCGTTCAGCACATTGACAAGAAGCGCAGTGCATTGGGCTTGCCCGTGCCGGAAGCTGTGCTGGCGGGGTAGCCCTCACCCCCGGCCCCTCTCCCGATGGGCGGGGAGAGTAGAATTCCCCTCTCCCTGTGGGAGAGGGGAAAGGGGTGAGGGGAGTCCTCCACGGGTTGGGCAGCGAGCGGTTCTGAACCGAACCCCCATCCCCATCCCTTCCCGCGATTTAGGGGGAAGGGAGTCTGCCCCCGATGCCTCTCCCGATGGGCGGGGAGAGCAAAATCCCCTCTCTCCCCGTGGGAGAGGGGAAAGGGGTGAGAGAAGAATCTAGAAACGGAGGAGCGTTATGCCGCCTTGGATTCCGTTGGTCGCTTCGTGGGCGCTGCCCAGCGGCGGCGCTATCTTGCAAGTCGTTCTCGCCCGGCGCATGTCCAATTTGGCGAAGGGTTGGCTAGCCGTGATCAGCGCCGCTTTGGGGTTGATCGCTCTGCTCAGCAGTTGGAGCATTCCCTTGCGCGGGGACGTGGTGGATTTTCGCCTAGCCGTCTGGGATGGGCCATTGGCGTTGATCTACCGCCTGGACGGCTTGGGTTTTCTCTTTGCCCTGATTGCTCTTGCCGTGGGCAGTGTGATCCTGCTGTTCTCGATAGAATACATGAAAGAGGAGAGCGGGGCAAGCCGTTTTTACGCCCTGATGCTGTTGTTCATTGCCGCCTTCGTTCACCTCGTCTTCAGCGCCGATTGGTTTGTCCTCTATCTAAGTTGGGAAGTCATCGGCTTGTGTTCCTTCTTTCTGATCGGCTTTTGGTACACCCAAGCGGAGGCGGCGCGCGGGGCGCGCAAGGCGTTGGTGATGACCCACATTGCCGGCTACGGTCTGCTGGCTTTTGGGATCGTCCTTTATGCGCGGACGGGGGTTTCATTGTGGATTGACCCGCGCTTTGCCGCCGGGCTGACCAGCGGCGTGCTGTTGCTGGCTTTGCTGGCGGCGATGGCAAAGTCGGTGCAATTCCCCTTGCACACCTGGATCCCCGATGCCATGGCTGCCCCGACGCCGGTCTCCGCCTTGCTCCATGCCGCTTGTTATGTCACAGCCGGCGTGTATCTCATCGCTCGCCTGCGGGGGATTGCCCCCTGGCCGCCGCTCTTTCAGGGCATTCTCATCGCTGTGGCTATATTGACCATGGTGGTCGGGGCGCTCTTCGCTCTCCTCCAGACCGACCTCAAACGCCTGCTCGCCTTCTCAACCGTCAGCCAAGTGGGCTATATGATGTTGGGGTTGGGCATTGGCACGCCCTTGGGGGTCGCTGCGGGACTGCTCTTGTGTTTCAATCATGCCCTGTTCAAAGGCGGGCTGTTTTTGTGCGCCGGCAAAATCCAACACGAATGCGGCACCCGGGATATGAACCGCTTGGGTGGGTTGGTGGCACACATGCCGTTGACCACCTTCAACTGGTTGGTGCTGGCAGCCAGCCTGAGCGGACTGCCGTTGCTGAGCGGTTTTGTCTCCAAGTGGTTGCTCTATCACGCTGCCCTGCAAGCCGGCCAACTGCTGGCGGCCGTCGTGGCTTGGTTGGTCAGTGTTCTCACCGTCTTCTATTTCCTCAAGGCGAGCAGCAGCATCTTCTTTGGCGAAAGTCAAACGGGTTCACCACACAGCGCACCCAACCCGTGGATGGAACGGGCAATTGGCGTGCTGGCAGGGGGGAGCGTTCTGCTGGGCATTGCCCCCCAACTCGCCTTTGCTTACTTGATTAACCCTCTGCTGCCACATCTAGGTTTAGCTCCCATCGAAGGGATCACCTGGCTGGGCATTCGCTTGGCGGGCGGAGAGTGGTATGTCAGCTCAGCTTTGGTGATGGCAGTTCTAGCCCTCGGCATAGGCGCCTTGGTTTATCTGATTTGGCAACCGGCGCGGCGAATTGCCGTTAGCGGGGGCGCGGCAATTCTGGAAGGGGGAGGCGTCTTCAGCGGCGGTGAACCGCTGAGCGGAAGCGGCCGCTTGAGCGCTGGCGACTTCACACAACTGATTCAAGACCAATGGGAGGGCTTTTACCGCTGGGCAGACCCCGACCGTTATTATCGAGCCTTGTGGCGTTTCTTGCTCCGCTTCGGGCAGGGTGTAGAAAGCTTCTCCCAAGCCTTGGAAAAACGGGCGGGATGGGCTTTGGTCGGTTTCGGCGTTTTGTGCGCTTTGCTGCTGCTGCTCTTTACCCCGGCCTTATCGGCAGAGACGGGAATTTCTCACCATACCCCCCTTTGGTTCGCGGGTTGGCTGGGCATAGCCGGACTGGGGTGTCTGACAGCCGCTTTTTGTGTCGCCTTGCGCCCAAATCAACTGCTCTTGCTCTTGCTGGCAATCCTGACTGCTCTCGGTGGGTTGCTGACGCCTTCGCCCATGTTGAATTTCATCTTGCTCGAAGGCGCCGCCCTGTTGGCTTTTGGGCTGTTGTGGCTCAATCTCACCGATAAAAAGGCGGCGCAGGCCTATTTGCTGGCGGTGTTGCTCTCGGCTGCCTTTACCTTATCTGCCTTGCAGACTGTGCAAGCCCAACCTGCGCTGGCACTGGCGTTCCTGCTTGTGGGAATCGGGATTAAGATCGCCTTGGTGCCGTTCTATGTCTGGCTGCCGCGCTTGGCGGTGGCGGCTCCTGCTCCCTTTTTAGGGCTGATCATTGGCGTGGTCGATGTGGCTGCTTTTGCCGAGATGGTGAGCTTTAGCCAAAGGGCGCCGGCGCTATTCGGCTTTGCTCTGCCGTGGATCGTTTTCGGGTTGCTCTCCGCCTTCGGTGGAGCGTTGGCAATGCTCGCCCAACGCGATCTAAAGCGCCTATTGGCGTTCTCGACCCTAGAAGATATGGGCATCCTGATCCTTGCCGTCGCCTTAGGGCAAGAACTGGGCACGCAAGCCGCGTACATTGGCGCGGCTGCCCATGCGGTGGGGAAAGTATTGCTCTTCGTCAGCCTCAGTCGCATCGAAGCCGATGGCAATCTGATGCCCTCTCTGGGCGGACTCGCTCGCGTCTACCCCTTCAGCAGCGCTGGCTTTGTAGTTGGTTTCCTCGCCGTTTTGGGCGCGCCGCCTTTCGTCGGCTACCTTGCCCGCTGGCGGATTTATCTGCTTTCCTTTGCGGTCAGCCCTTGGCTCTTGGCAGGGTTGCTGCTGTGCTCCTCCCTTGCCTTGCTGGCTTATGGACGGACCTTGGTCACCTTCTGGTGGGGCAGTGGAACAGAACTGTCGCCGGCTGAAGGAAAGCCGCTTGTTTGCCGCGAGCCGTTGGGCTTCCGCCTGACCGTCAGCCTGCTGATCCTGCTCCTGTTGCTCGGCGGGCTGCTCCCTGCGTTGCTGCTGAGCTGAAAGGAAGGCAATATGGAGACAACCTCATCCATTTTCGACCGATTGGTGCGCTATGCAAGGGGACGTTCGCCCTGGCTCTTTCACCTGAACTGCGGCGGTTGCAATGGCTGTGACATCGAATTTCTGGCTTGTCTCACACCGCGCTACGATGTCGAACAACTGGGCATCCGTTTGGAGGGCAGCCCGCGACACGCCGACATTTTGTGCATCTCCGGCCCGGTCACGCGCAACACCCAGGCTGCCCTACAAACCATCTATGCCCAGACGCCAAACCCGAAGGTAGTGGTTGCCATCGGTTCCTGCCCAGCCAGCGGCAACGTCTTTGCCGATAGTCCTAGCGTGGTGGGACCATTAGAGAAATTCGTGGCGGTGGATGTGTATGTGCCGGGTTGCCCACCGCGCCCGGATGCCATTCTGGAAGGGATTGCCAGCGCCGTGGAAATCCTAAAAGCCAAGCCGGTACGGGAGCAAGGAGGAGAAAGCCATGTCTAATTGGTTTGCCTTGTTGGTCTTTCCGGGTTTCCTATACGCCTTTTTGATGGGGTGGTTGATGCTTTGGGTGGAGCGCAAGACCCTCGCTCGCTTGCAGAGCCGCATCGGTCCACCTTTCTATCAACCCTTTTTCGATTTCATTAAACTCATGACCAAAGAACCCTTGCCCCGCCCCAGCCGCGAGAACAGCTTTTACCTGTTTCTGCCCTTGCTGGCGATCGGTGCAACCTTAGGCAGTCTGACCCTCTTGCCGGTGCTGCCCAATTCGCTCAGCCTAGTCGGCGATTTGGTGTTGTTCATCGCCTTGATCGAGATCGCGCCGATTTGCTTGGTGCTTATGGGTTTCCTTTCGCGTTCGATTTTCGGGCAGGTAGGCGCTGTGCGTGAGGCGGTGCTGACCTTTGCCTCCAATCTGCCCTTTATCACCGCCTTGATCGCCCTTGCCTACGCCGGCGGCAGCCTGCGCTTGATGGATATCGCTCTGCACACTCCTCCTATAGCGCGCGGATTGGCGGTGCTGGCAATTCTGATTTGTCTGCCGCTCAAACTGCGCCTGAATCCCTTTTCGGTGGCAAACGCCGAGCAGGAAATCTATCAGGGGGCGTTGACCGAGCTGGATGGCTGGCGGTTGGGCTTATGGGAACTGAGCCATGCCCTCGAATGGGTGGCTTTGAGCGGTCTGACCGTCTCGCTGGCGCTGCCGTGGCGCAGCGACGTAGCGATTTTGGATGCCGCTCTCTTCACCCTGCTCAGCTTGGCGCTGGTCTTCCTGTTGGCTCTCGTTGCCGGGGCGACGGCGCGGCTCAAAGTGGGGCAAGCTAGCCGCTTCTATTGGCGTTGGGGGTTTGGTCTTGCTCTGTTGGCGTTGGTTGCTTCTCTTTTCCCTTTTGGAGGTTAGGCTATGAGCATTCTGGACGTCCTCGCCACAAATCTCCGCCTGGGGGTGGTTACCCTGCGCTATCCGCAGCGTGTTCCGCCGCCGCCCAATTACCGCGGCGCGGTGCAAATTCAAACCGAAGCGTGTGTCGGCTGCGCTTCCTGCGCCTATGTGTGCGTTTCGGCAGCCATCCAAGTGACCGAAAACCGCGCTATCTACACCTGGTCTTATGACCCAGGCAAATGCACTTTCTGCGGGCGGTGTATCGA
>JAOAHK010000241.1 GCA_026415275.1 Anaerolineales bacterium | reverse complement strand
AGATGTGTATAAGAGACAGAGTCTGAGGAATGGTTTCCCGAAGGCTATCTAAAACTTGACGAATTGCCAAGAGGGTGAAACGCCGTCCATAGTCTTTCAAGAGGGCTTTTACCTCTTCAAGCTGGAGAAGTCTTTCAACTGAGGGAAGAGACCGCCGCGCATCCACCAACTTATTCGCTCTCTTTTTTGGGGGTAACCCACAAGCTGCGCTCCCGCAGGGTTAAAGCTAATTCAATAACCAGAAAACAAATGGCAATAAAAAATGCTAGACCCCAAGTTAGTACGCGCGCAATTTGTAACCATGCTAAGGTTGGGAAATACACTCCCACCCACAATGCCTGACGCACCACACTACCAATTTGCGTGGGATTTTTACCCGGGAAACGGAGATGTAAAAAGGCGATAAAAGGGATGGCTGTTCCAGTGAAGGCCAAAACAGCGAAAAAATAAAACAACCACCGCATTCCTAAGGTGGGTAAAGTAAAAAAGACCAGATAGGTCAATCCACCCCAACCGATCACCATGAGTGCAAATGAGACGGGCAAATAGCTCCCAAGCTGAAGTGGCAGTTGTACTTGGCTGGGTGTTTCTTGCTGAGTTTCCATGCTTAGAAATCCCAATAGTCGTTATCAAGGCGTGGCGAGCTTATGTGATCGCACTCTTAACATTATAGCATACGAGGGATTCACCCCAGCAAGTATAATTATGAAAAGAGCTGGTACAAGAACCGAATAAAAACCTATAAGGAGTATCATCCAATGGCTATCATTACCCGTGAAGAAGCTTTAGAATATCATCGGTTACAAGGAAAAGCGGGGAAGATCTCTATCGTTCCTACCAAACCAATGCTCACTCAACGCGATTTGTCGCTAGCATATACGCCAGGCGTTGCCATACCCGTGCTTGAAATTGAGCAGAACCCAGAATCCAGCTACGAATACACCGCCAAAGGCAATCTGGTTGCTGTCTTGACCAACGGCACAGCGATCTTGGGGTTGGGTGACCGAGGCGCTTTGGCAGCAAAGCCGGTGATGGAAGGCAAAGCTGTTTTGTTCAAACGTTTTGCCGATGTCGATGCCATCGACATTGAAGTAGACAGTCGCGATCCAGATATGGTGATTCAGGTTGCACGCGCTATTGCGCCTTCGTTTGGGGGCATCAACTTGGAAGACATCAGGGCTCCAGAGTGCTTTTATATCGAAGAGACCTTACGATCTATGCTAGATATCCCCGTTTTTCATGACGACCAACACGGAACAGCAATCATCTCTGGGGCTGCTCTCTTGAACGGCTTGGAATTGGTTGGAAAAAGAATCGAGGAAGTCAAAATCGTTGTCTCAGGGGCAGGTGCATCTGCCATTTCCTGCGCTGAGTTGATGGTAAAGTTAGGAGCAAAGCGGGAGAACATCTTGCTTGTAGACACGCGCGGGGTAGTTTACAAAGGGCGCCAAGAAGGAATGAACCCCTATAAGGAACGCTTTGCTGCCGAAACCGATGCACGCTCGCTTGCTGATGCCGTAAGGGACTCCGATGTTTTCTATGGTTTGTCGGTGAAGGATATCCTCACTCCTGAAATGGTCAAGACGATGACTGAACGCCCGCTGATTTTTGCCATGTCTAATCCTGATCCAGAAATTCGCTATGAATTAGCCAAAGAAACCCGTCCCGATGCCATTGTCGCTACCGGTCGCTCGGACTATCCCAATCAAATCAACAACGTTCTAGGCTTTCCCTTCATCTTTCGCGGCGCCTTGGATGTGCGCGCCAAGACGATCAACGATGAAATGAAAGTCGCCGCTAGCCATGCCCTAGCAGCCCTAGCCAAAGAGGATGTTCCCGACAGTGTGCTGCGCGCTTATAACCTCGAAAGCTTAAAATTCGGGCCCGAATACATTATCCCCAAACCGCTTGATCCGCGCGTTTTACTCTGGGAATCGCCGGCGGTTGCGAAAGCGGCCATTGAGAGTGGCGTTGCCCGCAAGATAATCGACATCGAAGAGTATCGTCAGCAACTTGCTTTTCGGCTTGGCATGGGAGAACAAGTACGCTATTATATTCTCAATAAAGCGAAATCGGCACCAAGGCAAATGCGCATCTGTTTTGCAGAGGGAGAAGAATCGAAAATTATCCGCGCTGCTTACCAGATAATGGAAGAAAAAATCGGCGAGCCGATCCTAATAGGAAGGCCTGAGGTCATTTGTCAAAAAATAACTGAACTCGGATTGAGTTGCACCCCCCAAATCGTCGACCCCTTTCACTACGAACGTTATGAAGAATATGCTGAAGTGTTTTACCAATTACGTCAGCGTAAGGGCATTACGCTTAAGGATGCGCGTCATAGAATTCTAGACCCAAACGTCTTCGGGCCGATGATGGTCAAGATGGGTGATGCGGATGCCTTTGTCTCTGGCTTGACCTATGACTATCCGGATGTAATTCGCCCTGCGTTACAAATTCATCATACCAAAGCGGGGACCCGCCGGGCTGCTGGGGTCTATATTATGATTGTTAACGATCGCACCTATTTGTTTACCGATGCAACGGTCAACATCGATCCTTCTGCTGAAGACTTAGCTGAAATCGCCTGCCTTGCGGCAGACTTTGCTCAACAACTGGGCATCGAACCGCGCGTTGCTTTGCTCTCCTTCTCCAATTTTGGCAGCACGATCCATCCTCTCTCGCTCAAAGTTAAGATGGCGGTTGAGCTCATCCGTCAACGGCGGCCTGAATTATTAGTTGATGGGGAAATGCAAGCGGATACAGCCGTTAGCCCTGAAATCATCCAAGAACGCTATCCCTTCAGTCGCGTTTCGGATGCCAATGTACTTGTTTTCCCATCCTTAGAGTCTGCCAATATTGCCTATAAATTATTAGCTCGACTTGGCAATGCTCAAGCCATTGGACCCATCTTATTGGGAATCGGTGCCCCGATCCATGTCCTACAAACCGGTGAAGAAGTGCGTAATATCGTCAACATCGCTGCGGTAGCCGTTATGGACGCAATGAGCCGGCAAACCTAGTTAGCGCAATGCACCTGTCTCACGAGTGAGTAAGCGATACAGCGCGTTGAGCTCTTGGATAATTTCGGATTGTCTTTGAGAGATAAACTGGGAGACAATTGAACGGTACTGATCGTTCGGTTGGAGGCGAAGCCCAACACGAAAGCGGCGGGTGTTCGCCTCTGTATAATGGTTGGAAACAGTGCCAAAAACTTCAATTTCTGGTGAATGAACTGTCTTAATTGCCATTGAGTCTTCGCGGTCACTCCCATAACTTGGTGTGTGAATGGTCGAGAGACGCAATTGCGTTCGGTCATAGCGATTAACTTCACCAGAACTTGTACCACTGTCAAATCGTTTCGACTGCTTCAGTTGATAGGTGCCAGGCAACCGAAAGGAAACAGCTACTTTACGTCCTTGACGGAAAATGTGGGCATAATATTCCCCATCTGCTATATAAATGCCCATTCCGTCTAGGGAGAGATCAGCTAATTCTCCTTTGATGGCTTCTGCTCGCTCCGGCAAATAAAGCTCTCCCGTGACACCTTCTTTAGGCCACACACGGATCTGACGTCGATCGCCAATTCCTTCGCGAGTATATTCAAACTCAGACAACACAGCCTGAAGAGCTTGAGGCTCCAGCCGTTCCACCCGCGCTCGAATGACCGCTGGAAATCCTGGATATTGAATATATGTTTGCCGCTCATGGTACAAACAGACCAACTGATAGCGCTCTGTCTTGACCGTAATTGCGCTTTGTCCAACAAAAACAATCGCTGCTGGAAAGGCAATTGGAATCCCCTGATAGACATTAAGCAAACGGATCTCCGCCTCCGCAGATGCGACTCGGCGAAACAATTCTAGGATTCCGACGTCCATTTTTTACTCATTAAGAGGCAATTATACCCTTATCATTATAACTGCCCTTTGATGGAAATACCATAAAAAACGCGTAAGGTTCAGCCAAGATTCAGGCGCGGATAATTCGCCCATCGGCGAGGGCAATGGTACGCTGAGCGCGTGCAGCTAAGTCAGGGTCATGCGTCACCATCAATAAAGTTTTGCCTCGCTGTGTTAAGTCTTGAAATAGTTCCATGATCGTTTCAGCCGTCCGCGAATCGAGGTTGCCGGTTGGCTCATCAGTAGCAACAATGGGAGGGTCATTGGCCAATGCACGCGCAATCGCCACACGCTGTTGTTCTCCGCCGGACAGGAATGATGGCAATTGATCCGCCTTGTGCTCCAATTGGACGAGCTTGAGCAATTGATAGGCTCGCTCCAACCTTTCACTGCCCGGATACAAATTGCATAAGCTCATGGGTAACATCACATTCTCAATTACGGTTAGAGTGGGCAAAAGTTGAAAGAATTGAAAAACGACCCCAATTGTCATCCCCCGCCAAACCGCTTTCTCACTTTCTTTCAGCAAATGCACTGGAGTTCGATCAATGCAAATTTCCCCTTTTGTTGGTTGATCTATGCCTGTAATCAAATTTATTAGAGTGGTCTTGCCACTGCCCGATTTTCCGATGATGGATACAAATTCTCCCCGATCGATTTGCAAGTGCACATCGTCCAGAGCAACAAAACGGCCGGCATCGGTCTGATAGATTTTGCTAACTCCTCTGAGCTGAATGAGCGGTTCATCCTTCGCTTTGTCTTCCA
>JAOAHK010000240.1 GCA_026415275.1 Anaerolineales bacterium | reverse complement strand
CAAGTGCAAGTAAAAACCCCCACCCGTGCGGGTTCGTTGGCAACATCCCGTTCAGGTGGAAAACTCTCGTTGGCAAGGAAGGGCGCTTCGTGCGAGAAGCGATAGGCGTTCAGGCGGTCATTCAGCAGCCTCATGACTTCGGCGGCTGCCCCGCTGGCATCGAGGATGGTTTCGGCAATCTCTTTCGGCGAAGAGAACGCCCCACAGACAAACACCCCCGGACGAGAGGTTTGCAGAGGCATAAATTTATCCGTTTGACAAAAGCCAAACTCATTCTGCTCGATGCCGAGGATCGAGATCAATTCCCTTGCACTGGCAGAGGGCTGCAAGCCAGTAGCTAAGACCACCATCTCAAAACGTTCGCTGATTTTCTTGCCGTTGGGAGTGGCATAATGAACGATTAAATCTTTTGTTTGCGGGTCTTCGTAGATGCCCGACAATCGACAATGCACATAGTGGATACCATAATCCTCGCGGGCGCGGGCAAAATAGCGGCTGTACTCTTTGTTGAATGCCCGCTCATCCATGTTGAAGACGGTACATTGCACCTCTTTCCCCAACCGTTGCTTGGCAAGGATGGCTTCCTTGGTGGCAAACATACAACAAATAGAAGAGCAATAGGTGTTCTCCTGGTCTCTGGAACCGACACACTGCAACCATAGAATTGAGCGTGGTCTCTTATGGTCGGAGGGCCTTTGGATAATGCCCTCAGTAGGCCCAGAGCGGCTGGCTAGCCGTTCATATTGCATCGCTTCCACCACGTTCACATAACGACCAAAGCCCAATTCCTCTAAGCCGCTCGGATTGAAGACCTGAAAGCCGAGGGCGAGAATAATCGCCCCAACTTCGACAGTCAACAAGCGCGGTTGATCCTGAAGGTTGATCGCCTCCGTTTGGCAAACCTCAACACATTTTCCGCACTCTTCACAATACGGACCGTAATCGATCACATAGGCATCGGGTGTCGCCCGTGCAGCTACTTTATAAGCTGCTTTGCGCAAGGTTAGGCCGCGTTGATAAGAATCGGGCAATTCAATTGGGCAAACTTGCGCACAATAACCACAGTTAATGCACCGAGCAATATCCACATAACGCGGTTCTTGACGCAGCGAGACGGTAAAATCCCCCGCTTGCCCGGCGACATCAACAACACGGGTCAAAGTCAGAATCACGATATTGGGGTGTTGGTTGTGTTGAATATAAGCCGGGGAAATCGAAGGGCGGGTACAGCCATAGCCATGATCGGGAGTGCCGCAGCATAACACAGTCATGCTGCGGAAACATAAAACCCAATTGGGCAACTCGTCCACCCAAACAAGGAGTCTGCTCGACAAAATAAACTTTCAGCCCCGCCTCAGCCAAATCGAGGGCGGCGCGCATACCCCCAATCCCACCTCCAATCACCATCGCTGAAGCTGGTCTGGGACGGATCGGTTGACGAAGAGACTTATGAACTGCCATCGCTCCAGTGACGGTAGGTCGCAACCTGCCTGTAACCTACCTATAAAGAGAACATATCCTCCCTGATCGGTTCAGATCGGGCGATGGCAATGAAAGTTTTTGATGGAACCCTCTCGACCAATCAGGGATTGCCTGAATTGGTGCGATGACGGGTCAATGAAGCTAATTTCATTGTAGCAAGACTTGATAACCTTGTCAACTAGGCAGGCGAATGTTCTTCAACTCTTGTTGCCACTTACCATTTTTCTTGACAGCCCTCTTACTCTCGGTTATAGTGCGATTTATGATACGGCTTGCGTTGCGCACCAAACTGATCCCGATCGGATTTCTTGCCCTAAGTCTGGCTTGCAACTTGCCAGGTTTTCTCCTCCCCCCACAGCCCGACTCTGAGGCACCCTCGCATTCCACCCCCACCACCGCACCCGAATTGTTCTTCCTGCCCACCCTTGCACCGACTGCTACCCCTTTGCCCACCGTCGTGCCGGCGACCAGCATCGCCAGCGGCGAGCGTGCCCTGAGCCACGGCGATTGGGAGCAAGCCATGCAGGAATTCCGCAGGGCAGCCTCGGCAACCGAAGACCCCGATCTGCAGGCTGCTGCGCTCCTCGGTGAAGGCAAAGCCCGCTACGAGATGGGTGATTACCGCGGGGCAATCAACCTCCTTGAACAGCTCTTGCAGGATTATCCCCAAAGCGCTCATGTCCCTTACGCTCACTTTGTTTTAGGAGAAAGTTACAACGCACTTCAGCGATACAGTGAGGCAGCCGATGCCTTTTTGAATTACCTTGCTTACCGCTCAGGGGTTGTGGATGCTTATGTGCTGAATTTGCGCGGCGATGCTCTTTCGGCTGCTGGGCGCTATAGTGAGGCAGCCAATGACTATCGCGCTGCGCTGCAATCCCCTTCGTTCCTCGACCCCCTGCAGATTCAAATCAAACTTGCCCGCACCCACGCTTTAGCTGGCGACTATCAAACGGCTATTGCGTTATATGATGATGTCTATAACCGCACTAGCAGTGACACCACCAAAGCTCAAATGGCATACCAGAAGGGACAAGCGTTCACTGCTTTGGGCCAAATGCAAGAAGCATACACTGCCTATTTGGACGCGGTCAATAACTACCCAACCGCCTATGCTTCCTATCAAGCATTGGTCATCCTAGTCGACGCTGGCATTCCAGTTGACGATTTGAACCGCGGCATTGTAGATTATTTTGCCGGGCAATACGGGGTTGCTCTGGCAGCTTTTGATCGGTACTTCCAGAAAGGCGGAGCCAACCGAGCAACAGCGTTGTACTACTATGGCTTGACCCTGCGAGCGACAGGGGCGTTTGAAAGCGCCATCAAGGCTTGGGATACCTTGATCGCCGAGTTTCCCGAAGACCGCTTTTGGGATGACGCTTGGGATCAAAAAGCCTATACCCTGTGGAATTTCATGAGAGAATATAACGCCGCCAGTGAGGTTTTGCTGAACTTTGTCCAGACTGCCCCCAATCACCCCCGCGCGGCCGAATTTCTCTTCGACGCCGGGCTGGTAGCAGAGATGGATGGGCAACTCCAACGCGCCGCAGAAATTTGGGAAAAGCTCGAGCCCCAATATCCAGGCAGCGAATATACCTATCGGGGTGTCTTCCTGGCTGGGATTAGTCGCTACCGTATCGGCGATTATAACGGTGCATTCGCTTTGTTCAGCCGCGCGCTGACCCTTGCTCCGAACCTGCGCGAAAGGGCTGCAGCTTACCTGTGGCAAGGAAAGTGTCAAAAAGCCCTAGGCGATGATGCCGCAGCTCAGGTAACTTGGGGGCAAGCGGTGAATACAGATCCCACCGGTTATTACAGCGAGCGCGCCCGGGAGCTCGTCTTGGGCCAAGCGCCTTTCACACCGCCGCAAATGTTCGACCTCGCCGTTGATCTCGAGGGTGAGCGCCGACAAGCAGAGGAATGGTTGCGGACGACATTTCAAATCGGCACGGAGGTCGATCTCGGCGGGATGGGTGAATTGGCAAACGACCCGCGCTATCAACGCGGCACAGAGTTATGGCGCCTCGGTTTATATGATGAGGCGCGGCGGGAGTTTGAAGACCTGCGTATTGCTATCTCTCAAGATGCAGTCAACAGTTTTCGCTTTATGAACGCCATGCTGGAATTGGGCGCCTATCGACTGGCAATTTTTTCCGCCCGCCAAGTGCTGAACTTAGCCGGTTATGACGATGCCACATCGATGAGTGCGCCGCTGTATTTCAACCACATTCGCTTTGGGATGTATTTTCGTGACCTCATCATCCCCGTGGCGCAAAAATATCAAATTCATCCCTTGCTTCTCTTCAGCATTGTGCGTCAAGAAAGTGCTTTTGAGGGATTCGTTCGTTCTTCTGCGGGAGCGCGTGGCTTAATGCAGATTATGCCCGCAACCGGAGATGAAATTGCCCAAAATCTAGGCTGGCCGCCGAATTATACCGCTGCCGATTTATACCGCCCGCAGGTCAGCATTGAATTTGGTGCGTATTACCTTGCCAAGTGGAGGGACTATTTCAAAGGGGACCTTTATGCCGCACTGGCGGCTTATAACGGTGGACCCGGCAATGCCATGGCTTGGCATAAGCTGGCAAATGGTGACCCCGACTTGTTCTTAGAAGTCATCCGCTTTTCCGAAACGCGGGATTATTTACGGGGAATTTATGAGATTTTTGGTCTTTATCGCAGAATATATAACAGAACCCCATAACAATTAAGCCAATATCTCTTGCAGACGATCGAACAGGATAAAAGGCATGGCACATCCGGAGAAGTTCTATCAGAACATTTTGGAGCATTTGTTCGATGGGGTCTATTTTGTCGACACAGAGCGGCGGATTCGTTATTGGAACAAGGGGGCAGAACAAATCAGTGGCTATGCGCGGGAAGATGTAATCGGCAAACCTTGTTTCGAGCAAATTCTGAGGCACACTAACGACAAAGGGGAGCTTTTGTGTAAAACAGGTTGTCCGTTATTGTCCGTTATGCAAGACGGGCAACCTCAGGAAGTGGAAATCTATTTGCACCATAAAGACGGATATCGTGTGCCAGTCCGCGTGCGCGCTCAGGCTATTCTTGATGACAACGGTAAGATAATTGGCGCTGTAGAGGTGTTTAGCGACAATTCAGTTTTTGTTGTCGCGCGCCAACGGATGCGGGAATTGCAACATGCTGCTGATCAAGACTCGCTCACCAGCCTGGGC
>JAOAHK010000239.1 GCA_026415275.1 Anaerolineales bacterium | reverse complement strand
CACGTTTTCAAAGGCATGCTATTTCTGTCCGGTATGGCACGAAAGAATTGAGGGCAATGATTATTGGATGGTGTTTGACCATCGTACCTATGCAGCCGATCTTTTATCAATTTTGAGGGCGGAGAGTTGTTTTAGATATAAAGAAGCCACAATGGATCAAGAAGCGGAGCATCTTCTCAAGGAAGGCCTATCTAAGGGAGATAAACGCTACTATAAAGTAACGATTGATGAGGTCAGAGCGGCAAACCCTGAACTCATTTTATTGCCTTCTGAGCCATATCCTTTTAATCATTCCGATGTAGATTATTTGAAACATGTTCTTAAAGGTGGTGCTGCTATCGAAAAGAATCATGTCCATCTCATCGATGGTAAATTAATTTTTTGGTACGGAACTCGCCTAGGACAAGCGTTGCAAGAGTTACCATCTTATTTTCTCAATTTGCCTTAGGGGTTTTTTGCCAGAGGAGATAAATCATGGAGATAAAATTACAAATAGATGAGCAGTTGAAAACCGAGTCGAAGATTATCAACGACTTTTCGATCACGGTGGCAACCGTGAATGGCTCAGGGTCACAAACTTCAAACGCAGCGATCCTTCGAGCAATTTTCAAGATGGGCATTCCAGTCTCTGGAAAGAATATCTTCCCTTCTAACATTCAAGGTTTGCCGACTTGGTACACAATCCGTGTAAACAAAGATGGGTTTGTGGCGCGTAAAAGAGAAGCTGATATTCTGGTGGCGATGAATCCAGCTACATTTGTGAAGGATTTAGAGTCCTTGATACCAGGAGGAGCTTTCTTTTACGCAGATGATATTCGCTTGGCAATTACGCGAGATGATATTGTTGCTTATCCCATGCCGGTTAAGCATCTTATCCGCCAAGTGGATATTCCAGCCTATTTGCGTGACTATGTCGCTAACATGGTGTATGTGGGTGTCTTGGCACAAATGATCGGGATTGATTTAGAGAAAATCCGTCAAGCTCTAGAGTTTCACTTTAAGGGTAAAGCCAAACCTGTAGAAATTAACTTCGGGGTTGTCTCTTTGGCGGCAGAATGGGCGAAGGAAAATCTGGAGAAAAAGGATCCATATCTCTTGCAACCAATGAATGCAACATCAGGCTTAATCCTCACCGATGGAAATACAGCTGCGGCATTGGGCGCAATTTATGGGGGAGTTCAATTCGTTTCATGGTATCCAATTACTCCGGCGACAAGTTTAGCTGAGAACTTGCAGCAATATCTCCCCAAATTACGCAAAGACCCTGAAACGGGAAAGAACACCTACGTCGTTGTGCAAGCGGAAGATGAACTGGCTGCGATTGGCATGGCAATCGGTGCCGGTTGGGGTGGCTTACGGGCAATGAGTTCTACTTCAGGACCTGGATTAAGCCTGATGACTGAATATTTGGGTTTGGGCTACTTTGCAGAAGTACCCGTGGTCGTGTGGGATATTCAACGGGTGGGTCCTAGCACGGGGTTGCCGACCCGAACAGCGCAAGGGGATTTGACCTTTGTTGCTTTTATGGGGCATGGAGATACCCAAAATATTATTCTCATGCCTGGCTCGGTAAACGAGTGTTTTGAGTTTGCTTGGAAAGCTTTTGATCTTGCTGAGCAATTTCAAACCCCGGTCATTGTCTTATCCGACCTTGATTTTGGCATGAACCAGTGGATGGGTAGACCCTTTGAATATCCCGATGTTCCAATGAACCGGGGCAAGGTGTTATGGGAAGAAGATTTGGAAAAGCTAGATGGCAAATGGGCTAGATATTTGGATATCGATGGCGATGGCATCCCCTACCGAACGGTCATTGGCAATCGTCATCCCAAAGCAGCCTATTTTACGCGCGGAACCGGGCATGATGAGTATGCTAACTATTCAGAGGATCCAGAGGATTGGCATGCCCTCCTCAACCGCTTAAAGAAGAAGTTCGAAACCTTCAAACCATATTTACCGCAACCGGTTCAGGAGAAAACGGAAGGTGCAAAAATTAATTTAGTGAGCTTTGGCTCTACAGAACCAGCTATCCAAGAAGCGCGTGCTCATCTCAAGAAACAGGGAATAACAACTGACTTTACTCGCCTTCGTTCTTATCCATTTACCGATAAGGTTAAAGAAATCTGCTCGCATTATGAAAGGAATTACGTTATTGAGATCAATCGCGATGGTCAGTTGCATCAGCTTTTGCGGATGCATTTCCCCGAACTTGCGTCAAAGATGATTTCTTATGCCTATACTGACGGTTTACCGTTAACGGCAAAACAATTGGTTGATTTTATTGTCTCGAAGGAGAAACAGGATGAGTGAACAGGCATTACCTACGGATGTTCGGGTTGTTGTCAATTCAATTGGTTTGACTAAGGCGGATTATCGTGGCAATCCTTCAACCTTGTGCCAAGGGTGTGGGCATAACTCAATCTCTAGCCAGATCATCGCTGCCTGCTATGAATTAAATCTCTACCCTGAAGAGATTGTCAAATTCAGCGGTATCGGCTGTTCTAGCAAGAGCCTCTTTTATTTTCTCAATCGTTCGTTTGGTTTTAACGGTCTGCATGGTCGGATGCCTTCTTTGGCAACCGGCGCACTGTTTGCTGACCATACTTTGCGCGGAATCGGAGTCAGTGGAGATGGCGATACAGCGAGCATTGGCATGGGGCAATTCAAGCATTTATTACGTCGCAATATGCGTTTAGTTTATATTGTTGAAAATAACGGAGTTTATGGCTTGACCAAAGGACAATTTTCAGCGACTGCGGATCAGGGACTAGAATTGAAATCACATGGAATCAACCCCTATATGCCGATTGATATTGCTTGGGAAGCACTAGTCGGACACGCAACCTTTGTTGCCCGATCCTTTGCTGGTGACCCTAAGCAGGTGAAAGAATTAATAAAAGCTGCGCTCAATCACAACGGTGTTGCGGTGTTGGACATTATTTCCCCTTGTGTGACATTCAACAATGTAGACCATGCAACCCATTCTTATGCTTGGGGCAAGAATCACGAAACAGCTCTGCATGAATTGTCCTATGTCCCCCGTGCTGAAGAGATTTTGCTTGAGTACGATGAAGGTGAAACGCGGGAAGTGGAATTGCATGATGGTTCAGTGATCTTGCTCAGAAAATTGGGACGAGATTATGACCCCACCAACCGCGAAGCAGCGATCAAGGTATTAGAGGAAGCCAATAGTTGCCACTGCTTGATCACTGGCTTGATCTACATTGATCCAAACCAGCCCTCGATGTGGGATATTTTTCAACTCACCGATACACCCCTGAATCGCTTGAAAGAAAACCAACTTAGACCACCCCAAGAAACGTTAGCAGAGCTAAATCGGGTCTTTCAAGCTTGACGCACTTTGTGCCAGTAACGATAAATGCCAGCCGCGCTCATCCAGGTCGGATTTAAGTAAGTGAAATACGGTTGATAGGATTGGGGCAGTTGGTTGCGACCTTGTGAGTCGAGCCATTGTCCCAATGCTTCACTTAATTCATCGATTGTAGGATTGGCTGCCATCTGGATTTCTATCCACTCTTCGAGCAGATCAAGCAATTGGAGCAAGTGATTCAGATGGTTTTTGACGTCGGGATAGATACCAAAGTGAGTGGGTGCGACTGCTCGAAGGTCTAGTTCCTTCAAACGTTCTAGACTGGTGCGCCATTTTAGCGGATTGAACTCCGGGGGAGGGGTAGGTAGTTCGATATGAGATGTGTTTCCAACGCGAATTCCACCGATGTCGCCAGAGAATAGGATGCCATTATAAAGAATTGAGTAATGATGGTCGGAGTGCCCGGGGGTATCAACAACCTGAAATTCGTGTCCATCAATTGAAATCGTCTCATTATCTAATGGAATATGGATGTGATTTTCTGGAACAGACTTGAATTCACCCCACAACGTGTCCGTAAGATCGCCGTAAATGCGGTTGGCGCTTTGGATCAACTTTTCGGGGTTGATCAGATGTGGAGCGCCTTTGGGATGAACGTGAATCAGAGCACCCTGCTCAGCTAGCCAACCAACCGCCCCAGCGTGATCAAGGTGGATATGAGTAATAAAAACATTCCTGATATCGGATGGAGCTAACCCGTTTTCTGCAAGCACTCTTTTAAGGGTAGGAATTGTTGTCGCTGGTCCTGGGTCAATGAGGACTGCTCGGTTCGATAAAAGAATGAGATAGGACGCAATGGCGCCTGGATAATCGAAGAAGTTTAGATCAATGGTGATAACATGCTCTGATGACATAATTCTGGTCCATCACAGAAAAATACAAAATATTTTGTGTGGCATCCCCAATATATTGGGGTTTAATTGGTTCTTAACCCTATATCTGGGGAAAATGCTTGACATTCGTTTCAATTTATGGTAAATAATATTTGTCGGTGCAAACAATATTATACTTTTTTTAAGGAGAAAGGTAAAATGACACTCGCCCAAGTCGTCTACCAGCTCTCTACCGATTCCGAATTTGCTGCCCGAATGCAGGCAGACCCCGAAAGCGCTCTTGCCGAGAAGGGGTTGAAGCTCAGCCACGAGGAAAAAGCCTTTCTCACTCGCGGCTTGCGTCGGTCTACTCAGCCGGATGGTAACTTGATTTCAATGCAGGAAGTCACATCTCTATATCTCGGATGGCGATAGACGATCTAAGGTCATTTGCACTCCGAGAGTTCGACTTAATTTTTCATACTATTCAATCCTATCTGACAA
>JAOAHK010000238.1 GCA_026415275.1 Anaerolineales bacterium | reverse complement strand
CAGCTAATTGGGGAGGCTTACCTCCTTCCTCGTAGTAAACTGGCACATCCACGCGTTCACCTAGCGTTTGCAGTTGTTTTACTGCTGCCGGACGATAGGGATCAGCAGCAACTAACATAACTCTTTCTCCCTGAGAACGAAGTAAGCGAGCCAGTTTAGCTGCTGCGGTCGTTTTGCCTGAACCCTGTAAGCCGACCAACATAATCGCTCGTGGTTTTTCACCGCTTAAGTTCAACCGTTCTGGAGTACCAAGCGTATGGATTAATTCCTCGTGAACAATCTTGATGACCTGTTGTGCTGGATTCAGCGCGCGAGATACTTCAGCGCCAATTGCCCGCTCACGCACCCGATTGATGAAATCCTTGACCACGCCGTAGTTGACATCGGCTTCCAATAGCGCTAAGCGAACCTCACGGAGTGCAGTATCGACCTCTTTTTCGGTCAACTTTCCGTGCCGGCGAAATTGTTTAAAAATTGCCTCTAATCTTTCGGTTAAGCTCTCAAACATAAAACAATATAATGAAGGATCCTAAGCCTTTTAAGGTCAGCAAGCTTGGATTGTAAACGCTATAGATTAAAAGGTCAAGAGTATAAGGACTATTCAAAGCATTATCCCGCAAACCTATTCTCGCCATGAGTTAGTATACAACGAAATTTTATCTAAACAGAAACCAACCTCGCGATTTGGGGTTAAACGTTTGGAGTAATTATTATCTTTGCTATGATATTTCTTTTGCCAAAGGAGGTCTCATCATGTCTAAGGTTGGAATTGTTACCGACAGCACAGCATATATTCCGCAGAATTACCTCAATGAATACCAAATCACCGTTGCACCACAAGTTCTAATCTGGGGAGACCAAACTTACGAAGATGGTGTCGATATCCAACCCGCTGAATTCTATCAGCGGCTGAAAACCGCAACTGTGATGCCCACCACTTCTCAAGTAACTATCCCAAATTTTCATAAAATCTTCCAAAGTTTGCTCGAACAAGGAAAAGAAATCCTCGCCATTTTGATCTCTGCCAAACTTTCGGGCACAATCGACTCGGCCATCCAAGCTAAAGCAATGCTTCCCGGTGCGCCAATTGAAATAGTCGATTCCTACAGTACAGCAATGGCAATGGGTTTTCAAGTCCTTACCGTAGCCCGTGCTGCCCAAGACGGAGCCAACCTCGAAGAGTGTAAACGTCTGGCAGAAGAGGTGCGTAACCATACTGGGGTTGTATTTGCCGTTGATACTTTGGAATTCCTCCACCGTGGTGGTCGAATCGGAGGTGGTAGCCGCTTCCTGGGCACAGCGCTTAACATTAAGCCCCTGCTCGAGGTGCGCGGTGGGAGAGTGGAAGCCTTGGAGCGCGTGCGAACGCGCAAGAAATCTCTGATGCGCCTAGTTGAGATCATTGAAGAGCGAACGAGAGGAAAATCCCCCATCCGATTAGCCACCTTACATGCCAATGCCGAAGAAGAAGCAAAAGAGTTGTTGGACGAACTCAGCCGTCGTCTAAACCCGGCAGAAGCGATCTTTTCCACCGTTAGCCCAGTGATCGGCACCCATGCAGGACCAGGCACTGTGGGAATCGCTTATCTTGCGGGGATGTAATTTTCAAGAATTCCTTGACAAACCCTGTTAGGATGGGTATAGTATCTTTGTTGGTAGAGACTAGCAAGATGGATGAGAACCCTTCTGACTTAGATACAGATCATCAGCAAACTAGAATTCGAACGCTGCGATCGAGCTAGGCGGGAAAAACCCCATGGACACCTCCGGCCCCGCCTGCCCTTCGCGGCGGGGTTGCATTTTGAGGTGAAGCCATGGGAGTTTTGCGTTACCAATTACCTCCACAAAAACGTCTTCAACAGGCTTTCACAATTGGGGATGTCATCGTCCTTTTGTTAATTGCCAGCCTACTCTATGGTGGCATTCGCTTAGCCCTAAACGCCCCTGAGAGCATTGTTGGACCGCAAATCTCATTATCTACCTCTGCCTTACCGTGGTACGCGCTTCTTTCTCTTGGTCGGATGTTTGCTGCTTATCTGCTTTCCCTACTTTTCACCTTAACCTATGGACGTGCTGCTGCCTACAATCGGCGTGCAGAAATGATCTTGATGCCGCTCTTAGATGTCCTCCAATCCGTGCCAATCTTATCTTTTTTACCAATTGTTTTGCTCAGTCTGAGTGCATTCCTCCCCCAGAGAATGGCAGCGGAATTGGCTTCGATTGTGTTGATCTTCACCAGTCAAGCGTGGAACATGACTTTTGGGTGGTATCAGTCCCTAACCACCATTCCCAATGAACTGCGCGAAGCAAGTGCAATTTTCAGGCTGAACGCTTGGTTGCGTTTCAAACGCCTAGAACTCCCCTTTGGAATGATTAGCTTAATTTGGAACAGTATTATGTCTTTTGCCGGGGGGTGGTTTTTCCTGATGGCTGCCGAAATTTTTACTGTCGGAAATCGCGACTTTCGCCTAGCCGGTTTAGGAGCCTACTTACAGGAGGCCGCTAATCAAGGAGATACCCAAGCGATTTTATGGGGTTTATTTACTCTCATCATTACCATTGTTGCTTTAGATCAGCTTTTATGGCGGCCTTTATTGGCATGGAGTGATCGTTTTAAACTCGAAATGGTCGAAAGTGACAACCCACCCACCTCATGGGTCTACGATCTTATGCATAAATCCCGTCTCTATGGATGGACACAGCAAAACGTGATCACTCCTTTGACCGAGCGTGTTGACCTATGGATGCTAAGAATGTCCCCTTCACCGGTAACATCTTTGGGGAGTCAAAGCCGTTTCTCCGCGGGCTTAATGACTTTTTACGCTCTTCTGTTATTAACCATTGGCTATGGCGGATATCGCGCTTTCCTGATGTTAGGCTCTCTTTCCCTTACCCAATGGCTAGAAATCGGATTAGGAGTTGGTGTTACTTTTCTCCGCGTCGCTACCTCATTGTTAATTGCCCTATGTTGGACAATTCCTCTAGGGGTTGCTGTGGGAACCAAACCCGATTTGGCCCGTTTCATTCAACCACTCATTCAAATTGCTGCCTCCATCCCTGCCACGGCTATCTTTCCTATCCTTCTAATGTTCCTCATCCACCTCAGTGGAGGATTAAATATCGCTGCCATCCTGCTAATGTTGATGGGCACGCAATGGTACCTTCTCTTCAATATCATTGCTGGCGCCAGCGCCATCCCACAAGACCTCAAATACACTACCTCACTGCTCCAACTTTCGGCAAAAGAGAGATGGCGCACATTGATTCTTCCCGCTTTGTTCCCTTATCTGATCACCGGTGCCATCACTGCCAGCGGTGGCGCATGGAACGCCAGCATTGTCGCCGAGTATGTTCATTTCGGTGGTCAAACCATTTCGGCAATTGGGATCGGCGCTCTGATTTCCCACGCTACAGCGGTCGGAGATTATCCCTTGCTATTGGCTGCTACCTTGAGCATGATTCTGACCGTTGTGCTAGTAAACCGTTTGATCTGGAGAAGATTTTACCGCGTTGCGGAAGAAAAGTATCGTATGGAGTAGTCTATGGCAACCGATAACGCTTTGCTCAAATTACGACATATTCATCAAATCTACACCAGTGGGGCGCGTCGCTTCACCGCTGTTCAAGACGTAAATCTGACCGTATACGAAGGGGAATTCATCGCTTTGCTTGGTCCATCTGGCTGCGGCAAAAGCACGCTCTTAAGGATTATTACTGGTTTGCAAAAACCTTCCGAAGGAAAAGTTCTCTACCGCGACCAGCCCTTGGAGGGAGTGAACCCCTATGCCTCCATTGTCTTTCAGACCTTTGCCTTGTTCCCCTGGCTTACAGTTCTGGAAAACGTCGAACTTGCCCTAAAAGCGCGCGGTGTGCCAGCGAATATCCGCACGCCACGCGCATTAGACCTCATTGACCGCGTTGGGCTGGACGGGTTTGAGTCGGCTTATCCCCGCGAGCTCTCCGGTGGGATGCGCCAGAAAGTGGGCTTTGCTCGCGCCATGGCCGTTGAACCAGAATTGCTCTGCCTCGATGAGCCATTCTCAGCCCTCGATGTGCTGAGTGCAGAGTCGTTACGCAACGAATTGATGGAACTCTGGACAACCGGCAAAATCCCCACCAAAGCCATTCTCTTGGTCAGTCACAACATCGAGGAGACAGTTTTTATGGCCGACCGCATCGTTGTGATGGATAAAGAACCCGGGCGTATCCTATCCGAGCTAAACATTACCTTACCTCACCCGCGCCAACGTAAATCGGACGAATTTCAAATGCTCATTGATCAAGTTTACAGCATGCTAGCTGGGCAAACCCAACCCGAAAACGTTGAATTGGGTAGTGCTCCGGGTGAACCAGGTGTTACCCGCTCATTGCCAAAAGTTACTATTACCGATCTAGCTGGCTTCCTAGAAAACTTAGCCGAAATGCCTCAGAACCGCGCCGACATCTACCGCTTGACTGAAGACCTAAGTGTCGACTCCGCCCACATCTTGAGCTTAACCGAAGCCGCCGAATTGTTGGGATTCGCCACCATTGCCAAGGGTGATATTACCCTAACTCCCTTAGGAGAAACCTTTGCCGAAGCCAGCATCCTTGCCCGCAAAGAAATCTTCGCCACGCGCATCCGCCGCTTGCCTTTGATGCGCTGGTTGCTAACCATGTTAAGTTCCTGTCTCTTATACACATCT
>JAOAHK010000237.1 GCA_026415275.1 Anaerolineales bacterium | reverse complement strand
CCGCCACGCATGCACCGCAGCCTTGACATAACACGGCAACCACTTCAGCATAGGCTGCGCCGGGCTGCAAACGGCGGGCGCCATACGGACAGACTTCCACACACAAACCGCAAGCCGAACACAAGCGCGGGTTGACCGAAGCGATGATCGGCGTGGCAGTGAGCTGTTTCTTCGCCAGCAGAGAGACCGCCCGCACTGCCGCCGCCTGCGCTTGGGCGATGGTTTCATCGATCGAGCGCGGCGAATGGGCTAAGCCGGCGAGATAAACGCCATCGGCGGCAAAATCCACCGGGCGAAGTTTGACATGTGCTTCAAGGAAGAACCCTTCTGCCGTGAGTGGTAGCTTCAAAAAGCGGCTCAAGGCTTCATTGCCCGGCTCTGCCTCAATGCCCACGCTCAAGACCACCTGCGCAACGCATAAATGGACTTCTTCCCCCTCGGGCTGGGAGAGGACATGCACCCATAGCCTTCCATCAGGGGTTTGTTCAACTCGCGGCGGCTGTTCAGCGGCGTATTGCAGGAAGACCACCCCTTGACGACGCGCTTCGGTGTAGTAGCCTTCGCGGAAGCCATAGCTACGCAGATCACGGTAGAGGATATAAATGCGGCTATGCGGGTTGCGTCGTTTGATCTCAAGGGCGTTTTTGATCGCTTGCGTACAGCAGATACGCGAGCAATAAGGATGATCGTCATCGCGCGAATCGACACATTGGATCATAACCACCGATTCGGGAACCTGATTGCCTTCCTTCAATTGGCTTTCAAGCTCGCGCTGGGTGGTCACACTACTAATCTCACCATATCCGTATAAACGTGTTGGAATTTCTCGTCCGCCGGTAGCGACGACAATGGCCCCGTGGGTCAACTCTTCACAAGAACTATTCGCATGACGGATTACCGAAGTATATTGCCCAACATAGCCGCGCGTTTCCACCACCTCGCACTCGGTCAAGACGGTGATCCGCGGCTCCTCGCGGATTGCGGCGATCAGGTCTCGGAGCAACTGTTGTGGATCGGTGCCATCCAAGCCTACGGTAATGTGGCGTAGGTTACCGCCCAATTCGGCTTGGCGCTCGACCAGATAGACGGGGAAGCCTTGACGGGCGATCGAGAGCGCAGCGGTCATACCGGCAAATCCGCCGCCAATGACCAAGGCTTGGTGAGCCACGTCAAAGCTGCCGCGCTGGATAGGGCGCAACCGGCGCGCTTTGGCAACGGCCATTGCCACCAGTTCCTTTGCCTTCTCGGTGGCGACTTGCGGCGTTGCTCGATGCACCCAGGCGTCCTGTTCGCGGATGTTAGCCAGCTCGAACAAATGCGGGTTCAAGCCCGCTTGGCGGATGGTGTCTTGGAAGAGCGGTTCGTGCGTGCGTGGAGTACAACTGGCAACCACGACGCGGTTGAGATTGTGTTCTTGAATTTTGGCAACGATCTTCTGCTGGGTATCTTGAGAACAGGTATAGAGGTTACGCTCGGCATAGACCACAGCGGGCAGGCTCTTGGCATATTCAACTACTTCGGGCACGTTCACCACACCCCCGATGTTGATCCCACAATGGCAGACAAACACGCCAACGCGTGGTTCTTCTCCACTAATATCTCGTTCGGGCGGATAAACCGCCTGACGGGTAAGCGTTCCTCGCCCCCCAGCGAGCAACGCCGAAGCTTGCGCCGCAGCGCAACTGGCTTCGATGACCGTTTCAGGGATATCTTTGGGCTCGCCAAAAGCGCCGGCGACAAAAATGCCCTCTCGATTGGTCTGCGTGGGCAGATAATGGGGGGACTCGGCAAAGCCAAATGGGTTCAAATCAATGCCCAAACGTCGGGCTGTTTCAACCGCTTCAGGCGTAGGTTTGAGACCTACCGAGAGGACAACCAGGTCAAACTCTTCCTCATGGGGAACAGGTTTTCCTTGTGCAGTAAAGGTCACATAGCTCACACGCAAATTACGGCTGCCGGGCACCTCGCGCACACTAGAGACCATGCTGCGCACATAGCGCACGCCTTGTTCTCGCTCCGCTCGGGCAATATAGGCATCGAAACCTTTGCCAAAAGCGCGGATGTCCATATAAAAGATGGTCGGTTGGATGCGGCTATCGTGTTCGCGGGCGATAACTGCCTCTTTGGTGGCATACATGCAGCACACCGAAGAGCAATAGCCTTGCCCGCAAGCGTTATCGCGCGAGCCAACGCACTGAATCCAGGCGATCTTTTCGGGGTGGCGGCCATCGGAGGGGCGTTGTACCACGCCAGCAAACGGTCCTGAAGCGCTCAACATGCGTTCAAACTCAATACTGGTGACAACGTTGGGATAACGCCCGTAACCGTATTCCGGGCGAATCTGATCGCTTAGCGGCTGGACCCCAGGGGCAAGCAAAACGGCTCCCACCTCAATCTCTTCGATGGTCTCCACTTGATCATGATCAATCGCCTTGGCGCGACAGGCATAGACACACTGCAAGCATTCCGAACAAATGCCACAGCTCAAGCAGCGTGCTGCTTCGGCACGCGCTTCCTCTTCGGTCAAACCGGCATACACTTCGCTGAAATCCAATTTCCGCTCTGCGGCAGGACGTGCTTTAGTTTCAACGCGTGCCTTTCGTGCTGCCGCAGACTCCAACAGGCGGGCAGCGACCTCGGCTTGGCTGAGTTCTACCTTCGGCGGTCTGGCCTTCGGAGCAGCCAACGCCTCGCCGCGCAGATAGCGGTCAATTGACTGCGCGGCGCGGTGCCCAGCAGCGATGGCGTTAACAATAAAAGAGGTGCCGGTCACGGCATCGCCGCCGCCGAAAATGCCCGGCACGTTGGTTGCCAAGGTCTCCTCATCCACCTTCAGGAAACGCCCGCGTACAGTTTCAAACTCACCGTTTAAGCATTCCAATTCAGGGCGCTGCCCAATGGCAAAAATGACTACATCGGCAGGGATAATCTCTTCGGTGTTGGGAATTTCGTCAAAGTCGGGGCGGCCGTCAATAAAGCCGCGGAAATTGACCTGCACACAACGCACGCCCGTGACCCTTCCATCCTCTTGAGTGATTTCCTTGAACGTGCGAGATGGGTAAACAGCGATTCCTTCTTCTTCGGCATCGCGCACTTCCCAATCGTGGGCCGGCATGGTCTCACGGCTCTCCAGGCAAGACATGCCCACCCAACGTGCCCCCAAACGAACTGCACTCATGGCGGCATCGATGGCGACATTGCCACCACCCAGGACAAGGACGCGTTTGCCTTTGATCGTTTCGGCGACCTTGGATTTATCCTCCAAACTCACCTTTCGTAAAAAGTCGGTCGCCACCGTTACCTGCGGCAAATCGGCGCCGGGGATGGGCAGTTTAATCCCACCGTGAGCGCCGACGGCGATAAAAACGGCATCATAACCTTGCTTCAGCAGCGCGGGGATGTTTTCAATCCGACTGTTCAGGCGAAGCTCGACCCCTTCAGCGAGAATTTGATCGATCTCGCGTTGCACGAGTTCGTAGGGCAAGCGGTATTCAGGGACACCAACCCGCATCATACCGCCAGCGACCGGCAAGGCTTCGAAGACTGTAACGGCATAGCCCATGCGCACCAAGTCCAACGCGGCGGTCAGACCCGCTGGGCCTGCACCGACAATGGCCACTTTTTTGTCCTTAGGTTCAACCTCGCTCCTCCAGCGTACTAGGTCGATGTCCAATTCGCCGCTGTCCATTTTCGACCACACCCAATCGGCAACAAAGCGCTTGAGCGCCATAATGTTGACCGGTTGATCGCTTTGATTGCGTGAGCAGGCTTCTTCGCAGCGGTGGTTGCACACCCGCCCACAAACTGAAGGGAAGGGGTTATCTTCTTTGATCGTGCGGTAGGCATCTAAGAAGCGTCCTTCCCTCACCAAAGCAACATAACCCTGGGCGCGTTGGTTGATCGGGCAGGCATCCCGGCACGGCGCCATGCCTGCCTTTTCAATTGCATAAGCATTGGGAATGGCTTGGGGATAGGGCTTATAGATCGCCTTGCGCTGCGATAGCCCGCCGTTGAACTCATCTGAGCGAGGCACCGGACAGGCGGTGGCGCAGTCACCACAGCCGGTGCAAGCGTCCAGTTTAACATAGCGAGGATGGCGGCGCACTTTGACGCGGAAATTGCCCGCTTCACCTTCAATCCCTTCGATTTCGGAGGTGGTCAAGATTTCGATGTTGAGGTGGCGTCCGACCTCCACCAATTTGGGCGACATGATACACATAGCACAGTCGTTGGTGGGGAAGGTTTTATCCAATTGCGCCATGATGCCACCGATCGCCGGCGATTTCTCCATCAAGTAAACTTTGAAGCCGGCTTCAGCCAAATCCAGCGAAGCCTGCATTCCGCCGATTCCGGCGCCGACAACCATTACGGCACCAATCGGCTGGTTCGAGGGTTGAGAGGTCAAAAGATGATCTGCGCTCATGCTCACTTCCCAGCTACCAATCTCATCCGACCACGGCTGGGCGTGGAGATTTGATCTCTGCCAGCAGAGGTCGTGGGTCAATCAAGTGTTTGCTCCACCAGGCTTCCGCCTCAGGTAGCCCAAAGGCCAAGCCCATCAGTTCGGTAAAGTAAAAGATGGGCAGTTTGTGCTCGCCGCTTTGGCGCATTTCTAGATTGATCTGACATAAAGGACAACTAGTGACTATCGCCTCTGCGCCGGCTTCTCTGGCGCGCTCCGCTAAGCGGTTGACCAAGCTGTCTCTTAT
>JAOAHK010000236.1 GCA_026415275.1 Anaerolineales bacterium | reverse complement strand
CAGCCAACTACCCCTCCCTTGCGGTCGCCTTGCGCTTGGTCATCTCCAATCCTTGGGTGAGCAACCCGATCTGAGCCATTGCCAGCCATAGCCAAAACAAGGTGAGAAAGAGACTTGCCCAGCGCATCAAGTTTGGGATCGCCTGGCGCAAGCCCTGCAGTTGATTGCGCAGTGTGAGGGCAGTCTGCTGATATTGCTGGAGGATGTCCTGCGCTTGCTTGAGGTTGCTTTTGACTTGCACCACCTCGCGGCGCACCTTTTGAATGTCCGACTGCGCAGTGGCTAAATTGGCGCTGGATTTGACCAGGTTATTTTGCATCTCGCGGAACGATTGGGGCAAACCGTTTAAGCTGCGCGCGACATCGCCCAGAGCAACGTGCAAGGGCACTTCGGGCTGATAGGGGTCACCAGGGAAAAACGGGATGGCGGTGAGCACCCGCAAGACACTGTCAATCACCTGCGCGCTCTGCTGGGCAGAGTCGAGAGAGGTTTGGGTGGAGCGAATGGTAGCGGGCAAATCCTCCCCCACCACATCGCCAATGGACTCCAACAAGGGCAGGGTGTCGGTGATCGATTGGGAGAATGTTTGCACGGTTTCGTCAAGGGTTTGGATGGTGAGATAGGTAGCCTCCAAAGCCTGCGAAGCGACCTCCAAGCCTTGGGCGGTGGTGTCCATAACCGATTCGGCGAGTTGCGCCTGCCCCTGCAACATGACCGTTAATTGAGGCGTATAGCGCAATGTAGCCATCAACCCTAAAAGGGATAAGACCAAGCCCAAAGCAGCCGAAATGATCAAAAGCGTTCCAATCAAGGAGGAGAACATACGGTTCACCGGCGACTCTCCACAGGGAAAATAGGGTGACCCCATTGTATCATCCAATTCGTATCTCCATAAGCCGCAACGCGGAGATTGCACCCCAGATTGGAGTATAATTCACCCGATTGCGAGAAACCTATAACAAAGGAGAGCAACCCCATGCGCGTTTATAACTTCAATCCCGGTCCAGCCGCTCTACCCCTAGAAGTTTTACAACAAGCCCAAGAGGAAATGTTGGATTTTCGCGGCACGGGTATGTCGGTGATGGAGATCAGCCATCGCTCCAAGGACTTTGAAGCCCTGCTCACCGAAGCTCAAACCGATTTGCGCGATTTGCTCAACATCCCCGAAAATTATAAAATTCTCTTCTTGCAGGGTGGCGCCTCGCTGCATTTTGCCATGCTGGCGCTGAACTTTCGCCCGAACGGCGCCTCGGCAGACTATATCATCACCGGCACGTGGAGCAAAAAAGCGTACAAAGAAGCGCAAAAATTGGGAAAGACACACGTTGCTGCCAATTTAGAAAGCGAGAACTTCTCTCGCTTGCCTGCCCAATCCGAACTTGACCTCGACCCCCATGCAGCTTACCTTCACTTTACCTCCAACGAAACGATCCATGGTGTCGAATATTTTGAAGAGCCAGTGCCTCCCTCTGGGGTACCGCTGATCTGCGATGCCTCTTCGGATTTTATCAGCCATCCGCTGGAGGTATCCAAATACGGGATGATTTACGCCGGCGCACAGAAGAACGCCGGACCGGCGGGAGTGGTCATCTGCATTATCCGTGAAGACTTGCTCGAACGGGTGCCGCAAAATCTGCCCGATCTGCTCGATTATCGCGTCTTAGCCAAGGAGAATTCGCTGCTCAACACCCCCCCGTGCTGGAACATTTATATTGTCGGCTTAGTCTTGAAGTGGCTGAAAGGGTTGGGTGGCTTAGAGGCAATCTACAAGCTCAACCAACAAAAAGCAACCCTCGTCTATCAGGCTATTGACGAAAGCGGCGGTTTTTATCGCGGCCATGCCAAAGCCGATCGCTCCTTGATGAATGTCACTTTCCGCTTGCCTTCCGAAGCGCTGGAGGATCAATTCGCCAGCGAGGCAAAGAAACAGGGTTTGATCGGTCTAAAGGGGCATCGTTCGGTGGGCGGCATTCGCGCTTCCCTGTACAATGCCGTGCCGTTAGAAGCCGCCCAAGCATTGGTCAGCTTCATGAAAGATTTTCAACAAAAGCACGGCTAAAGCCTAATAAAAAAACTGGCGGCAAGCTTGCCGCCAGTTTTTTTTATTTTTCTGCCTTTCTCTGCGCTTCTGGCATCCCCTGCAGTCGCTCAGAGCGAAAATCCATATTCCTTCAAAACCCACTTGGGGAACTCGAAGCGCACCGTCTTTTGGGGGTCAACCACTTGGCAGAACTTCAACTCTCCGACGATGCTCATCAGCATCCCGGCGTCGTTGAGCGGGATTTTGACAAACTCGGTGAGGAACTTCGCCATGTTATGAATTGCCCCATCGGCGGCTTCATCGGCAGTGGGTGCAGAGTAGAGGGTCGCCACCAAGTCTTCGGTTTCCACAAACGGGGTTGGCAGCCCTTTCAATTCTGGCACAACCTTTGCGCGGAAGCGCAATTCGCCGGGGATTTCTGCGCCGCAGACCACAATCTCGCCGTCACCCATCACGGCGTGAAAGTCCCCGGCGCCGAACAAGGCGCCTTCCACGCCCACGGTGAAGTAGGCAATGCTCCCCTGACGCATCAGTTTGCAATCCAAGTTGCCGCCATGCGGACCGGGCGTGCCATTGGGCACACTCCCCTCGGCTGGAGCGACGCCGATCACCCCAATCATCGGTTGAATGGGGATGCGAATTTTATCTTTGAAGACCACCGTATTTCCTTCTCGTTTGAGGATGGCGGTTTCCATCTCGGTGATCACATCGCCTAAGGCGCCCTCTCCGGGAATGGTCACCATGCTTGCCTGATCGCCGATCTTGATCTCTAAGAGCTCCACGCGCAAGACATCGCCTGGCTTGGCACCCTCGATATAAACTGGACCAGTGGCAGGGTTGACGTGATTCCAATCCAACGAATCGACCAGATCGGTGGTTCTTTGAATTTGCCCTTCAAAGCAATCGTGGGTCTCAAGGACGACTTCCTCACCTTGTTGCACGCGCTCGGCAGGCAGGATTTCGGGCGAGAAAGCAAAAAAGAGCTTTTGTCGATCGATGAGCGTTGCCATTTCAAACCTCCTTTCGAGAACTATCCAAATTCCTCATTTACCGATAAGGGATTATGCTGGCAGTCCGGTCAATCCGGCTTCAGCGTTAAGTTTTTGCCACATCGCCCGATATGCCGGGTCTGTAAATTTGAGGTCGGCGCGGGCGCGCAAGCGATTAATCCAAACCTCAGTGGCTTGCAGAGCGGTGGCAAAACAATAATCCATAAAGTCCTTCTTCTCAGCTAGGGTGCCTTTCTTGACTGTTTCCACCTCCTTCAAGAATTGCGCTTCGATTTGGTCAAAATCCTGGCGGATTTCGGGCACGAGGCGATCAAAATCTGCCATGGCTCGGCGGTGAAGAAGCTCGTGCTTCCACCACAACGAGCGTGGGTCGAAGTGTTCGGTGGGGAGGGGCCCGATGTCGGGCAGATCCACGCCGAGGAACACGGGCTTAAAGATCGAAACACATGTGCCCGAAGTGCCCGTAACCCACGCCACAATGCCATGTTCGCCAACTTCGCTAACCATCACACCATCCGCCTGCCACCAACGATTCTCTTGCGGGCCAGCATGGACGCAAACATTGCGATGCGTTTCCGCCGTCGCCGGGTGATAGCCTTCACCATGGTGGCGCATGATGTCGAAAAAGGTTTTGACCGTAATTTTACCCTTATTTTCTTTGAGCATGGTATAGGTGACCGATTGTCGTTCCACCGAGCCTAAGTTTGGCGGATATTCGGGCAGGGCGAATTGCTTTGCCCAATTCAATTCACCCCCTTTGGCGGTCAGCGAGCAGCGGGTGTAGTTATCGGTGATGGTGAGCAGGTTCGAAATTGAGTCGAAGGATTCGATCTTGCGCACCGCCCACTTCCGCCCCGCAGTTTCAAGGATATAGGCTTCCTTTGTGTCCGCCATCAAGAAGCTGCTGTCAAAGTGCGAATTGCCCTTCAACTCGGCACTGCCCCCTTGCCCGTAGGTTTCTAACAGTTCGGTCATGACTTGGATGGCTTCCTGACAGTTTTTTGCCCGCTCTAGCCCCAGGCGCACCAGATCTGGCCCGATGACGCCATCCTTTTCCTCGTTCATCTCGGTTGTATAAACCGCTTCCTCACCCATGGCTAAGCCGAACTCGTTGATGCCAATTTCTGCGCCATAGGTCCAAAAGGCTTTGGTTAAGAAAATCTCGTAGGTTTCTTCGGCTTGGGGGATAACCAAATGCGTCACCCGCACAGCTTCACCCTTGACGTGTTTCTGATGGGGAATGCGGACGATGGCATTGGCTTCGTTGACTTCGCAATCTGCGCTTTTGGCAAAGATCACACTGCCGTTTTCAGTCACATCTGAGAGTGCAACCAGCGTATCACACATGTTCACCTTCCTTTGAAGAAGACTCAAAAGATGCTTTTGCGGGAGAAGACAGACCTTTGGAAAACCAATTCAGCCTCGACAAACGGATTTCTTGCGAACCCAGAATGCCAGACGGTCGAAAAACCAAAATCAGAATCAAGAGCAGGGAGAGCACAACTTCAGTAAACCCAACCAGGTTGTTCTGGAACAGCCCGGCGATGTTGGCTGAGTTTTCAATAGCGCGCAGCCCTTCGCGCAAGAAGGTGACTACAACCGTACCAACCACTGCCCCAGAGACGCTTCCCGTCCCCCCGATGACCAACATAGACAAGACGCTAA
>JAOAHK010000235.1 GCA_026415275.1 Anaerolineales bacterium | reverse complement strand
AGCGAGAATCAAGAAACCAGCGATGACCAGTATCGAACCTATGGTTATTTGCCAAGGGGGTGGAAGGTGAATTTTTTTTTCGATCAGATTGCTTTCGTTCATGATAAGTGACCTGAGAGAATATCTAAAATAATCAATTTAGTTTATATGTCTTTCAGCCTGTTTAAAAGAAGTCTCTTAAGTCATAATCTAGGGAAGGATTCCTAATTCTCGTCCACGGATTACTGCTTGAAGTCGGTCTTTCACGTTTAGTTTCGATAAGATATTGGAAAGATGATTTTTTACTGTTCCTTCTGAAATAAAGAGGCGTTCCGCAATCTCTTTATTAGAAATGCCGGTGGCAACCAGCCGCAAAACCTCAGTTTCGCGCGGCGAAAGGATTTTTTCGGCTTCACCAGGACGAGAAGCGATCCGAGGTAATCGTGAAAATTCAGCGACAACCTTTGCTGTTATTGAAGGCAAGAGGAAATACTCGCCTTTTGCAGCTGAGCGGATAGCCTCAAACAATTTCTCGGAAGATACATCTTTAAGTAAATAGCCAATGGCACCTGCACGGAGCCCTTCAAAAACATCTTCGTCATCGTCAAAGGTGGTGAGAACAATAATATTGCAATCGGGGTGAAGGCCGCGAATTCGTCGAGTGGCCTGAACACCATCTAGAATCGGCATCCTCAAATCCATCAAGATAACCTGAGGACGGAGCAGATGTGCAAGCCGGATGGCTTCCTCTCCATTACTGGCTTCCCCCACTACTTCAAATTCAGGACGGGAATTCAAAAGTGTTTTTAGCCCTTCCCGAAAGAGAGCTTGATCATCCACTAGCATGATTTTTATTTTGGCCATAATTTACCTCAGTGGGTAATACCATACGAATTGAGAATCCCTGTCCTTCTACGGATTGTATATCAAGTTGACCATTGAGCTGAGCAACACGTTCGCGCATTCCAAGTAGTCCAAACCCATTTTGCGGTGAGATTATTCCCCCAACTCCATTGTCCCGAATCGTTAGGCAAATTTCTGTAGGTGATCTAAAGTCCAACGTTACTTGGAGCTCGGTAGCATGGGCATGCTTAAGGGTATTGGTTAATCCTTCTTGAACTGCCCGCAGTAACGTCAGGGCGACCGGAGGCGTAACAGTATATGGAGTGCCGATAACGTTGAGAGAAGTGTTAATTCCACTACTATTACCTGCATCTAAGATTTGTTGTATTTGAGGTAATAACGGACCTTCGGCCAAGGGGGCTCGGAGCGCTGCTACTGATTGGCGCACATCATGCAGAGCGTGTTGAGTTTGAGCCTCGGCTTTATTGAGTAAATTAATGGCTTTCTGAATGTCTTGTTGCAGAACGGCCTGCGCAGCGCGAATTTGAATATTTATCGCTGTTAGATGGTGCCCCAAACTATCATGGATTTCACGGGCAAGTCGGTTGCGTTCACGTGTTATGGCTAACTCTTCGGCTTGCAGTGCGTATTCACGTAGCCTTTGATTCGCATCTTCGAGTTCATGCACTAGTTGCTGGACTTCTTGTTTAGCCTTCTCCTCATTCAGTGCCATTTGGGTAAATACCAGGATGAAAATTTGTCCCGCGAGGAAAACGGGGACATTAGCCCATGCAATTTGCCATCCGCCCCCAACAGTTATTGTTAACAAAGCGTAACTAATGAGAAGCAACACATTGATAATCTGACGCCAAACCCCTTCGAGGAGAATAACGCTGTGCCCCACGAGTGGAAGAAGGGCTAGAAAATCAAATCCGCTTTGCCCATCTAGGAAAACTAGCCCTATGCCCAAGGGAATCTGGATCGAAAAGTATAAGATGCGATAGAGGGTTTCAGAATGGGCGAGAGCAATTTGGTACCCATAAATTCCTATTCCCAAGTAAATCACACCGATGACCAAAATGGCGGTTAAGAGGGGGATGGAAATCTCGTGAACTGTGCTCAGCATAGTAAAGAAGGCGGCCAGCACCATCACCGAGAAGGCCAAATGAATCCCATTCCCCGCGAAAATAGAATGCTGATTGACTTTGGTCATTGTGACTTTATTATAAAACGTCTACCCCTATTACTTATGACCCATGCGGAAAATAGGGCCCAAGTATGACTGCAAACCCATTTTCTTATCAATAGAAGTGTTTACACTCAAAGCAAGATGCTCATTGGGAGGGAAAAATTGTGAACACGCTCTTAGTATATCCGGAGTTTCCGAATACGTTTTGGAGTTTTAAGTATGCACTGCAATTTGTGGGAAAGAAGGCCTCGTCGCCACCGTTAGGATTGTTGACGGTTGCATCCATGCTTCCTGTGGATTGGCCAAAACGGTTGATTGATATGAACGTTGAACCCCTTACTGATGAGGCCATAACGTGGGCAGATTTGATAATGATATCGGCGATGGTGGTGCAACGCTCCTCAGCCCAAGAGGTTATAAGACGGTGCCAACAAGCACGGAAGCGAATTGTAGCCGGAGGGCCATTGTTTTCGGCAGAGTGGTCGCAATTTCCAGAAGTTGATCATCTGGTGCTTGGAGAAGGCGAGATCACCTTACCTCAATTCCTAGATGACCTTGAAAAAGGACACCCACAGCCCCTCTATCAGGCTAACGTGTATGCAGATTTGAGCACTACCCCTGTCCCTGCCTGGAAATTGGCCAAGATCTCGGCATATGAGTCACTAAGCCTTCAATATTCCCGCGGTTGCCCTTATACCTGTGAGTTCTGTAATGTGACTGCTCTTTTTGGCCATCGTCCACGGACAAAAAATGCCGATCAAATCATTTCAGAGCTGGATGCTATGTATTATGGATTGGGATGGCGACGGAACATCTTCTTTGTAGATGATAACTTTATTGGAAACCGTCGTCACCTCAAAGAAGAAATTTTGCCGGCTCTAATCGCTTGGCGCAAGGGAAAAGTAGGATGCCCTTTCATAACTGAGGCTTCTATAAATTTGGCGGACGATCCGGAACTTATTGCCATGATGCGCGAAGCCGGATTTGTGTCTGTATTTGTTGGGATCGAAACTCCTTTAGAAGAAAGTCTGAGCGAATGTCATAAATCGCACAATTTGCGCCGCGATTTATTGGCCAGTGTGCGCCGCTTACAACGAGCAGGCATACAGGTAATGGGCGGCTTTATCGTGGGGTTTGATCATGATCCGCCTAATGTGTTTGAACGGCAGGTAGAATTTATTCAAAGCAGTGGCATTGTCACGGCAATGGTAGGAATGTTGCAGGCACCCTATGGAACGCCATTATATGAACGATTGGCTACCGAAGGGCGTTTGCAGGCTGAAATAAGTGGTGATAATACAGATGGAAGTACCAATATCATTCCCAAGATGGGTTTGTCGCAGTTACGCGATGGCTATCAGCGTGTATTACAAGAAATATATAGCCCTCGTGGTTTTTATGAACGGGTTAGAAATTTCTTGGATCAATACGAACCGCCTCAGATAAGTATCCCTATAAAAGGGGATGAAATCAGGGCTTTCTTTAAGGCGATTTGGGAATTGGGAATTAAGGGTAAAGAACGGCGAGAATTCTGGTCGTTGCTACTCCACTCGCTGATAAAGTATCCCCAGAAGTTTGTGCACGCGATAACCTTGGCTATTTATGGGTTTCATTTTCGGCGGGTAAGTGAGGGGATAAATGGAACCAAATAATCTTACTATGTCCAAGATAAGAGTAGGCTTCTAAGGCGCTGCTCTAATGTCCTAAAAGAGTGATGATTAAGGCCTAGGCGATAATTGATCCTGCGGCCATTGGATATTTGACCACGACGATCGCGGATAACGTCGGAGACGAAATTAACCGCGACTTTGAGCGCGACGAATGAGTTCAAGGGGAATGAGTTCAAGGGCATGCTCGATGCCCTTGTTACTACTGTTGGCAACGCCCTAAGTCTTGGTATATATATTTCGTGTAGCCAATATCAAAGTCATTTGGCACTCCAAATCCACCTTTTTTACTCGTTATCTACGAAACAGATAGAAACAGAGCCTAAATTCTTTATTTCCCCTCCATTAGCGCTATCTCCCCTATGGTACCGGAAGCGGGTGAGAGGGATAGCATCCAAGTATTCGCAACATAGTTGAAAATTCATTTAGATTATCCAAAGCCCGCTCAACAACTTTGTCGGCAATAGAACCCAAAAAATCAACATAAAAAAGATATTCGCCCGGTCTACCTATTACCGGCCGAGATTCAATTTTGGCCAAATCAATTTCACGGAGGGCAAAAACAGCCAACGCGCGAAACAAGGCGCCTGGGCGGTTGATCAACGTAAATACGATAGATGTTTTTGCTTGGGAGCGTGGAGGATCGTTGGCGTCACGACTGAGGATTAAGAAACGTGTAAAGTTGGCGGTATGATCTTCAAGACCTTCAGCAAGAATTTCCATGTTGTAAACTTCGGCAGCACGTCGTGAAGCAATGGCTGCAACAGAAGGGTCGGGTTGATTGCGTAACAAACGTACTGCGCCGGCTGTATCGTAAACCGGCTCAATATGAGAAATACCCATCCGTTTTAAGGTTTCTCGACATTGGGCTAATGCCTGAGGATGGCTAATTACTTTTTGTAGACCCTCAATCTTCGCGCCTTGCAAACCGATCAGGCAGTGTTCGATCTTTAAGTGATGTTCACCCACAATATGCAGTGGACGCGATAACAAAAGGTCATAGTTCTGGTGCACACTACCTGCCAAGGAGTTTTCGATCGGTATGATCC